>NZ_LVEG02000019.1 GCF_001614315.2 Halofilum ochraceum | reverse complement strand
ATTCTGCCGCTTGCCGCTTGCCGCTTGCCGCCTGCCGCCTGCGCCCTTGGCCCTCAGCCCGCCCAAATTACGATCCCGATATTCCTCTCGGCATAAGCGTCCAAATACCGGTAGCATCAGGGCCTTCGTATCCGCCGTGTGCGGCGGCGGTCCACGTTTCTGCAGGCAAGGACTGACTGACGGTGAGACGCTGGTTCCAGTATCTGATCGGGGCGCTTGTGCTGCTCGTGATCGCCCTCATCGTGGCGCTCTGGCCGGAGCCCGCCGAGGGGCCGGCAGCGGAAGCGGCGCCGGAACGCGAAGGGGCCGTGGAGGGCGATCCATCCGAGCGGCGGGGCGCGCTGATCGACCAGGTCGTGTTCACGGAGGAGGGCAATCCCGGCAAGGCGGTCGGCCGGATCGAATCCGGCAGCCGCCACGTGTTCGCCCAAGGGGTGACCAACAAGACGGTCTATCACCAGCTGCGCCAGTCGGAACACGCCGAGTTCGATCTGTCGTATGGCTCATCGGTCGAACTGACTCTCAATCCCGCCGGACCCGAGTTCGGCGATGGCCAGTTCAATCCGTTCGCGGTGCCGGCGATTCGCGAGGCGATGAACTGGCTCGTGGACCGGGATTACATCGCCAACGAACTCTACGGCGGTCTGGCCGCGGCCCGGTACCTGCCGTTATCGACCGCATTCCCCGATTACGCGCGGCTCGCGGATGTGGCCCGGGAACTGGAGGTGCAGTATGGCCACCAGCCGGCCCGCGCCCGCGAAGTCATCACGCGCGAGATGGAGGCGCTCGGCGCTACCCGCAGCGACGGCCGCTGGATGTACGAGGGCACCCCGGTGCGGATCAAACTCCTGATCCGCACCGAGGATGCGCGCAAGCAGGTGGGCGATTACGTCGCCAACCAGCTCGAGGAACTCGGCTTCGTGACCGAGCGCATGTACCGGACGGCCGAGCAGGCGGGACCGATCTGGCTCGCCAGCGATCCGGCCGCCGGCCAATGGCATATCTACACGGGCGGCTGGGTCTCGACCGTCATCAACCGCGACCAGGCCCAGAACTTCGCCGATTTCTATACCCCGGAGGGGCGTCCGTCCCCGCTCTGGCAGGCGTACGATCCGTCGAAGGAATTCCAGGAGATCGCCCAGCGCCTCTCCCGCCGCGATTATTCGACGGTGGAACAGCGTCAGAAGCTGATGGCCCGGGCACTGCGGATGTCCATGGAGAACTCGGCGCGCATCTGGCTCGCGGACGGACTGAATGTCTGGCCCTACGCCGCCGACGTGGAACTCGCCATGGACCTGGCCGGCGGGCTCGCGGGGTCGCGCCTGTGGCCGTACACGCTGCGATTCGAGGGGAAGGTGGGCGGCGAGATGATCGTCTCTTCGCCGACCGTGCTGACCGAGCCCTGGAATCCCGTGGCGGGCACGAACTGGCTCTACGACACGATGATGATCCGGGCTACGGAGGACGCGCCGGTCATGCCGGATCCCTTTACCGGCCTGTACTGGCCCCAGCGCATCGAAGGCGCCGAGGTGACGGTGGTCGAGGACGCACCGGTTCAGCGCAATCTGGATTGGCTGACGCTCGAGCGCGCCGAGACGATCGAGGTACCGGGCGATGTATGGATCGACTGGGATTCCGAGGCCAACCGCTTCGTACGTGTCGACGAGCGGCATCCCGACGGCCTCACCGCGCGTACCCGGACCCGCATCCGCTTCGAGGACGGCTATCTCGACCGCCGCTGGCACGATGGTTCGCGGATGTCGCTGGCCGATGTCGTACTGCCGTACATCCTCCTGTTCGAACGGGCGGACGAGGACAGCCGGCTGTATGACCGCAGTCACGTCCCGGCTTTCCAGACCTTCCAACGGCACTTCCGTGGCTGGCGGATCGTGTCCCGGGATCCGCTGGTCGTCGAGGTCTACAGTGATCAGATCTACCCGGATGCCGAAACGATCGTCGCCGCCCGCACCCCGTCGACCCAGCCCTGGCACACGCTGGCCCTCGGGGTCCGCGCCGAGCAGAACGGCGAGTTGATGTTCTCCTCCGATAAAGCCGACCAGACCAATGAGACCTGGCTGAGTCTGGTGTCCGGCCCGAGCATGCCGGTGCTCGATCGCCACCGCCGGGAAGCGGCGGCGGCCGGATGGGTGCCGTTCGCCGAGACCCTCGGTGACATGACCCGCGAGGACGGGCCGGCTCAGCGTTACGCCGCGATCGCCGACTGGCGGGACAGGCGCGGCCACTACTGGATCGGCGACGGGCCGTTCTATCTCCACTCGGTGCACCCCGTGGAAGGCTCGCTGGTGATGCGCCGCAATGAGGACTTCCCGGATCGCAGTGACAAATGGCTGCGTTTCACCGAACCGCAGATTCCGGTCGTGTCCGTGGATGGCCCGATGACGGTGGCCGGCGACGAAGACGCCCGGTTCCGCATCGATATCCGTCATGCGGGCGAGGCCTATCCGCGCGCCGGCATCGACAGCGTCGAATACCTGCTGCTGGACGGCAACGGCGGTGTCCAGACGCGCGGAGAGGCGACGGTGGTCGAGAACGAGGCCGGGATGTGGCAGGTATCCATCTCCCGCGAGGACGTCGCCGCACTCGGCAGCGGTGCCAACCGGCTGGAAGTCACCGTGAAATCGAACCGGGTGGCGCTGCCGCGCTTCGGCTCACACGCGTTCGCGACCCTGCCGGCGTCGAACGGGGAGGGCAGCTGATGGCCGTGTCCGCCGAGCATCCGGTCGTTCCGGGCCGCGGCCTCCTGCGGGACCTGCGGCGGCTCGCGGTGTTCATGACCAAGCGCATCGTCGCGCTGTTCCTGACGGTCGTTGTGGGCGTGTATCTCACCATCCTCGTGGCCAACATGGGCGGCAAGGTCGACGAGCTGCGGCGCATCCAGATCGAAAGCACCGTTGCCGAAGAGGTCCGCGCGAATCCGGACTTCAACGACATGTCGTCGCAGGAACGCAACGAGCTGATCAATGAACGGGTGCAGCTCGAGGTCGAGCGGCTGAACCTCGACGAGCCGTTCATCTGGCGCAGTTTCGATTACCTCAACCAGGCCATCTGGCTGAACCTCGGCCGCGCCGAGCAGATGTCCAGCGACCGCGGCTCACGCGACGTCTACGACATCATCGGCGAGCGCCTGCCGGCAACGATTCTGCTGTTCGGTACGGCGAACCTGCTGATCTTCTTCAGTTCGGTGTTCATCGCGCTGCGGCTTTCGCGCCGCTACGGCAGCCCCGCCGACCGGGCCGTGATCGGCCTCGCACCGACCTCGGCGGCCCCGGCCTGGTTTTACGGCATCTTCCTGATCCTGTTCTTCGCGTTCATCGCGCCGATCCTTCCGGCCGGCGGCATGGTCGACGTGCCGCCACCGCAGAGCATGACCGCGTATGGCCTGTCGGTGCTCAAGCACATGGTGCTGCCGGTACTGGCGATGTTCATGTCGCAGATCTTCATCTCGATCTACTCATGGCGGACGTTCTTCCTGATCCACTCGAGCGAGGACTACGTCGAGATGGCACGCGCCAAGGGCCTGCCGGAAGGCCGCGTCGAACGCCGCTATATCCTGCGCCCCACGCTGGCGCCGATCGTGACCAGCTTCCTGCTCATGCTGATCGGCCTGTGGAGCGGTGCCATCATCCTGGAGCAGGTATTCAACTGGCCCGGCCTCGGCACGCTCCTGTTCCAGGCCATCGGGCACCGCGATACCCCGGTCATCATCGGCGGCGTCGTCATCTTCGCCTATCTGCTGGCCCTGACCGTCTTCATCCTCGACATCCTCTACGCCATCCTCGATCCACGCGTGCGGGTGGGGCCGGAATGATGTTCAGGGAAATCTTAGAACCACGAATGAACACGAATGAACACGAATGTAAGTCAAAACCGTTTCATTCCGTAGCTCGGATGAAGCCGAAGGTGGAATCCGCGTATATCACGGAAACGTTCTCGGTCGTGCACATGGTTCTGGCGGGCATACGCCGGATTCCGTTCCACTCCATCCAGCCTGCGACACAAAGCGGTTTTGACTTTCATTCGTGTTCATTCGTGTTCATTCGTGGTTCTAATAGACTTGTCCCAGGAGCCAGGCCATGAACCGCTGGACGGAGGGCCTCTATCAGCTGCGGCAGTATCCGTCCGCGATTGCCGGCGCACTGCTGATCCTGTTCCTGGTGCTGCTGTCCCTGTACACCGTCATCACGATCCCGTATTCGCAGGCGATCGAGCAGTGGCGGGGCGGTGAGATCTGGGAGCGCAACCCGGTCAACGCCGGTCCCGTCTGGGCGGATCGTCTGACGGGTGGCAACGCCCCCGCCACGTTCACCGTCGAGCCCCGGGATGAAGCGGTTGAGAGTCAGCCCTTCAAGGGCGGTCAGCGCGTTTCCATGCCGCTGACGTTCGACTACACGGCCGATGGTTTCCCGAGCGAACTCAATCTGTTCCTGTCGGCCGATTACGAAAACACCGCGCCGTTCATCCGCCTGACCTGGCACACGCCGGACGGCCGGACGATCCCGCTCGGCAATCATCAGATCACCGGCGACCGACGCATTTCGATATCCCAGGACTGGGACCTGCAGCGGCGCCTCGGTGCGCTTCCGCATGTCGGCCTGTTCGCAGAAGAGCCCACGGCCGCGGCGTCGCAGCGCGAAGTCCAGGCGGGCACATACCGGCTCCAGGTGGATGCCATCCTGTTCGAGGATGATGCCGAACTGGACGCCGAACTGGTCGTCTACGGCCAGGTCCACGGTATCGCTGGAACCGACCATCAGCGCCGCAGCCTGCTGCTGGCCCTCCTCTGGGGGACGCCGATCGCGCTGGCGTTCGGGCTCCTGGCAACCGTCGGAACGACCGTGACTACCCTCGTGATCGCGGCCGTAGGCGTCTGGTACCGCGGCTGGGTCGATGCCGTCATCCAGCGCCTGACCGAAGTGAACATGATCCTGCCGCTGCTGCCGATCCTGGTCATGGTCGGCACGCTGTATTCGACCAGTATCTGGATCATGCTCGGGGTCGTGATCCTGCTCGGGATCTTCAGTGCCGGAATCAAGATGTACCGGGCCATGCTGCTGCCCATACGCGAGGCGCCCTATATCGAGGCGGCGCGCTCGTATGGCGCCAGTAATGGTCGGATCGTAATGCGTTACATGATCCCGCGCGTGCTGCCGGTGCTGATTCCGAACTTCGTCACGCTGATCCCGACGTTCGTGTTCCTGGAGGCCTCACTGGCGCTGCTCGGGCTCGGCGACCCATCGCTGCCGACCTGGGGCAAGATCCTCAACGACGCACAGGACCAGAGCGCGCTCTATCACGGGTTCTTCTACTGGGTGCTGGAACCGGCCCTGCTCCTGATGCTGACCGGCCTTGGATTCGCCATGCTCGGTTTCGCGCTCGATCGAGTCTTCAACCCACGCCTGCGGAGCATCTGACGATGAGTCGGCCTCCACTACTGCGCGTCCGCGACCTCACACTGCAGTACCGCATCCGCGGTGGCACGGTCAGCGCGGTCGACGGTGTCGATTTCGACGTCGGGCGCAACGAAGCGCTGGTCATCCTCGGCGAGTCCGGCTGCGGCAAGAGCTCACTGGCCAAGGCGCTGCTGCGCGTGCTGCCGCGCAACGTGCATCAGTTCGGCGGCAGCGTGCAGGTCGATGGCGTCGAGACCATGAACTACAGCGAAGAGCTGTTCCGCCGCGAGATCCGCTGGCAGCGGATCGCGCTGGTCATGCAGGCCGCCATGAACGCCCTCAACCCGGTCGTGCGGGTAGGGGAGCAGGTGGCCGAGCCGCTGCGCACCCATCTCGGCTGGTCCAGACAGGCGGCCGCGACACGCGCGCGCGAGGCGTTCGATCTGGTCGGCGTATCCAGCGACTTCCTCGAACGCTATCCGTTCGAACTCTCCGGCGGCATGCGCCAGCGCGTGGTGCTCGCCATGGCACTGGTGACCGAACCGGATCTCGTCGTCATGGACGAACCGACCTCCGCGCTCGACGTCCTCACCCAGGCGAGCATCATGAACCGGCTCAAGCGGATCAAGCGCGAACTCGACACCAGCTTCATCCTGATCACCCACGACGTCGCCACGTCCAGCGAACTCGCCGATCGTGTGGCCCTGATGTACGCGGGCCAGATCGTCGAGCTGGCGGACGCGCGCTCGTTCTTCAGCGATCCGGCGCACCCGTACTCCAGGATGCTGATGGCGAGCGTACCGCGACTGCACCAGCGCGAACGCCCCGAACATATCCCGGGTGAACCACCCAGCCTCGCGGACCCGCCCACCGGCTGCCGCTTCGCGGATCGCTGCCCGTCCCGTTTCGGGAAATGCGATCAACCGCCCGGCATGTACGAACCGAACGAGGGCCAACAGGTGCGCTGCTGGCTGCACGCGCCCGGAGGAGGCCGCTCATGACCGCAACCGCAGCGACCAGGCCGGCAACGGAACAGAGCGGCCCGATCCTGTCAGTCCAGGATCTGCATACCTGGTTCGAACTGCGCCAGTGGGGCTTCCTGCGGGTCGGTTCCGTTCGGGCGGTCGACGGGGTGTCGTTCGATCTGCAGCGTGGCGAGTCGGTCGCATTCGTGGGCGAGAGCGGCTGCGGCAAGAGCTCACTGGCGCGCACGCTGCTCGGGCTGCATCGCCCGTCGCATGGCAGCGTGCATTTCGAGGGCCGCTCACTCGGCGATCTGACCGCGAAAGAACTCAAGGCCTACCGCGCGCGCATCGGTTACGTCCAGCAGGATCCCTACGGTGCACTGCCGCCCTTCATGGATATTGGTCGCATCCTCGCTGAGCCGCTCAAGGTGCAGGGCGTGCGTGACCGTGCCGAACGCGAGCGCCGGATCGAGGCCGCGCTCGAGGAAGTCCGCCTGTCACCGGCGAGCGCGTACATGGGCAAGTTCCCGCATATGCTGAGCGGCGGTCAGCAACAGCGCGTCGTTATTGCCCGCGCCCTGGTACTCGAACCGGCGATGCTGGTCGCCGACGAGCCCGTATCCATGCTCGATGCCTCGGTGCGCGTCGAGATCCTGCAGCTCCTGCGCCGGATCCGTGAAGAGCACAACCTGACGCTCGTGTTCATTACGCATGACCTGTCCACCGTGCGCCATTTCACGGACCGGATCTTCGTGATGTATGCCGGTCGCATCGTCGAGGCCGCCCAGGTCGACGATCTGCTCGAAAACCCGCAGCACCCGTACAGCCAGGCCCTGCTTACGGCGCTCGCCGATCCGGACGCCGACAACGCCCTGCACGAGCGCCCGGTACCCGGTGGCGAGGCCCCGAGCCTGCTCACGCCGCCCCCCGGATGCCGCTTCCACCCGCGCTGCCCACACGCCATGGCCGGCACCTGTGACGTCGAAGACCCGCCGGACTTCGAACCGCGACCGGGCCACTACAGCGCATGCTGGCTTCATCGCTGATGCCGCGCGCCAGGATCAACACCCCGGTTACCCGCATGGTGGCCGGCGCGTTCATCATGCTCGCAGCGATCGGCCTCCAGTTCGCGATGGTCATCGGCCTGCTGGAAGCGCACCTACCGCTCAGCCTCGCCGGCTACATCGCCCTGTTCATCGGTATGGCGATCGCGGTAACCGGCGTCCTCGACCGCCGCGCCTGAGCCGCGCAAAAACCGGCGCGTTCGGCTTCGCCGAAAACGCCCCTACGCCAATCCATGGCATCGCGTCGGATCTTCCACGTCCGTAGGCGCGTTTTCGCCGAAGGCGAACGCGCGCGTCGCTCTGATGCAATCTCACATCGGGCAGCGTCAATCCGCCGCAGCCAACCGCTCACCAATCCCTGAATACCGCTGGATCCGGTGTTGCACACCGGCCTGCCACGCCTCGCGTGATCCATACGCCTCGAGCACGTTCCGGGCGCGGGTGACGGCCGTATAGAGCAGCTCCCGGGTGAGCACGCGGGACTGCCCCTGAGGCAGGAGCAGATACACGGCCTCGAACTCCGAGCCTTGGCTCTTGTGGATCGTCATGGCGTAGACCGTGCTATGGCCCGGCAATACCGATGGATGGAACGAGCGCAGGCCGTCCTCGGTGCGGAACCATGCGCGGGTGTGACCGTCGGCGTCATGCCAGACCACGCCCACATCGCCATTGAACAATCCGGCACGCGGTTCGTTCTGCACGATCATGATCGGGCGCCCGTGATACCACTGGGTATCCGGATCGAACCCGTAGCGTTCGCCCAGGGTAGCGCCGATCCGCCGGTTCATGGTCTCACTGCCGAGCGGGCCAACGCGCGTGGCCGTCAGCAGTCGGATGTCTTCCAGCGCGTCGATCGCGTCGCCAGGATTTGCCGCTTCGTGCAGGGCCGAGTAGGCATCGGCGAGGCCGGTAACGAGTCGCTGGATGCTGGTGGACTCGGTATCGAAGGTCGCCCGGACTTCGCCCGTGCGATCGTTGAGGACGTCCGCGACGGCCTCGGCATCACCGGCGTTGATGGCGGCGGCGAGGCGGCCGATGGGGCTGTCGGCGTGGAAGCGGTGGCTGGTCTGCAGGGTGACCACGTGATCGGCGAGTGCGGGTGGGCTCGTGCTGCTATCCTCCTGTGGCAACAGTGCGCCGGCCTCGGCGCGTTGTTCCTTCGAGAAGTCGTTGACGCCAGCCGGTGCGCAAAGGTCCGCGAGTACCGCGCCGCTCTCGACCGAGGCCAGCTGATAGCGGTCGCCGAGCAGAATCAGGCGAGCGTGATCCGGAACGGCATCGGCGAGTTTGGCCATCATCGGCAGATCGACCATCGAGGCCTCGTCGACGATCACGACGTCCGCCGGGATCGGTCGTTCACGGTCATGGCCCGGTTCCGTGCTGCCCCTTCGCAGCCGCAGCAGGCGATGCAGCGTGGTGGCGTCGTGCGGCAGGTGTTGCGCAGCTTCCGCTGACGCATGCAGTTGGGACAGACCCGCACGGACGGACGCGATCATGCGCGCGGCGGCCTTGCCGGTCGGTGCCGCCAGACGGAATACGGGCGGCGGCTCGTCATTCGCGAGTGCGGATTCGATCAACTGCAGCATCAGGCGCACGATCGTGTAGGTCTTGCCTGTGCCCGGGCCGCCGGAGATCACGGCGAAGCGATGGCGTTGCGCGACGAACGCGGCAACGGCCTGCCAGTTGGTTTCGCCGGCCCCGGTCCAGTCCCAGGAAAACAGTTCACCATCCGGCCCGAGGCGTTGGGTATCGACCGGCATCGGTGGCGCAGCAAGCAGTTCCCGCAGACGCGTGGCGAGGCGGCGTTCGTAGATCCAGTAGCGCTGCAGGTAAAGGTGTCTGCCATCGAGGACGAGCGGCAAGGGTGCATCCGCGTCAGGGAGCGCGACCAGTGCGTTCGTGCCTAGCTCCTCCGTGAAGCGATCGGCATTCACCAGCCGGGACGCGGAACCGATCGCTTCGCGCAGGGCATTCAGCGGCAGGCAGGTATGACCGAGTCCGATGGCGTGGCTCGCCAGCGCGAGACCGAGCGCCCCCGCGCGCTCACCGCCGTGGCGCCAACCCCAGTCGGCCAGCGCGATGTCCACCGGGCGGAGGCCTTCGCCTTCGAGGGATTCCCGGAGTGCGGCGGGTAGAGCGCTCATGAGTGGTGGCTCCCGGTTGGGACGATGCGCGCCGTAGTATGAGGCGGGGAGGGAGGTGAACGCCGGCTGTTGCCTTCGGCAAAAGCCGGCCTACGCGATGCAACCCGACGTAGGCCGGCTTGCGACCGGAGGGAGCCAGCCGGCGGCACGCCACAAACACCCGACGTGGTTTGAGCAGTTCCTCGTACAGTGCACGCCGACACCGTTTGTCGGACTGGAGTCCGACCCACGTCTGGAAAGGGCGCCAACCTCTGTAGGTCGGGTTTTAACCCGACATCGAAAACGTCTACATTGCCCATCTCACGCCTCATGCCGCAGCGCTCCCGTCGAACAGGGCATCGAGGCGCTCGACCAACGTTGGATCCGGCTGATCACTGAATACGCCGTTTTCACCGTTCTCATCGAGCGCCCGCACGAAGAGATACTGCACGCCCCCGAGGTGCTCGTGCGGGTCGTATCCCGGCAGGCGCTGTCGAAGATGGCGGTGCAGCGCGACGGTGTAGATGAGGTACTGCAGGTCGTAATGATGTTCGGCCATAGCCTCGGCCAGGCGCTCGTGCGCGTAATCCGCACGCAGGCGCCCAAGCGCGTTGGTCTTGTAGTCGAGAATCCAGTACCGCCCCTCGTGCTCCACGACCAGATCGATGAAGCCGTGCATGAGACCACGCAGTGACGTGATGGCGCTCGTCCCGCGGGCCCCTTCATAGCCGGCGGCCGCCATCGCCTCCAAAACGGCACCGGCCTGGCTCCCGCCCAGGCGCATGAAAAACTCCATTTCATTGCGGCGACGCGTCTCGGGTATCGCAGCGAGCGGGCCGATTTCCGGCAGCGGTGCATGCAGCGCGGCCGCGATCATCCGTGCCGTATCATCGACCGGCGTTTCGGCATTGTCCGCGTCCACGGTCGCCACGCCATTGCGCCGAAGCTTCTCGCGCACGGCGTCACGGGTTTTTCCATCCAACTCGGCAGCGGGCTTCGGCCAGGCGTCGAACGACGTCGCTTCGACGATATCGTGGAACGCCTTCCCGAACCCGGCGCCGCGTGGATAGGTAATCACCTCGTCCGCGATATCGCCCGATTCATCAAGGCCAACCGGCAGTGTCGCGGTGGTGGTCTCGTCATCCGCTCCGGCGGTGGGCTCCGTCGGCGCGGTCATACGCCCGGCCAACCGCGAGAAGCTGAAAACGGACCACGCTGTGCGGGGTGCGGGCAGGTCGCTGCGTGCCGGCCCGAGTTTCCGCGTGGCCGTCGACGTCTGCAGCGGCGTGTTCCTGGGCGGATCAGGCAGTGGTTCCACCTTCAATGTGCCATGGCTTTTCTTTGCCAATTCCCCGAGGCGTTTATTCGTGCTCGCCGCGTTGAACCATTCAGGCAGTTTCTTGCCACCGTGCCAACCGTCGGCCGTAACGCCGTCGTCCTTATGCAGCAACCAGGCGAGCGGGCCGTCGATCGCATTGTTGGCGGCGCCATGGACGAAGAAGCAGGCCTGTTCCGCGCGGGTCAGGGCCACGTAGAGCGAGCGGACCTGTTCCGCACGCCGTTCACGCACGGCCTGGCCGGTGTGTTCGTCGATCGTATCGGAGCCGAGATCGACCACGGCCTGATTGTTTTCGTCATGGAAGGCGAGCGGCGGCTCGGTCGGCTTCGCGCCGCCGGTCCCCAGCCAAGGCGAGTAGGGGACGAACACGACGGGAAACTGCAGCCCCTTGGCCTTGTGCACGGTCGTGACTTGCACGAGCTCGGCATCGTCCGCGAGGCGCACCCGATCCGTATCACCGACCTCGCCGTCGTCGGCCCGGCGGATCGCGTTTTCGAGCCAGTGGACGAGCCCCTCCATGCCGAACACTTCATGTTCGGCGCGCTGGAGCAGGTCGGCGACGTGCAGGAAGTCGGTGATCCGGCGATCGCCGTCGGTCAATGCGACCACGCGTGCCGCCGCCTCCTGCAGCAACGGTTCGAGCATGGCCTGCACGCCGGTCTGCGACCAGCGTACGTGGGCCTCCTGGAAGCGATGGGTGGCCTCGGACCAGGCGTGCTCGTCCTCGTCGAGTGCGACCAGGTCGCCCATTCGGTAGCCGAACAGGGCGGTCGTCAGCGCCACCCGCAATCGCTGGGCGTCGAATGGGCTCGCGGCGGCGCGCAGGAGTTGCAGCAGGTCATGCGCGGCTTCATGGGTGAATACGCTGTCCTGGTGGATACAGACGGCGGGCACGTTGGCTTCGCCGAGCGCGGACTGCATCGTGGCCGCTTCGCGGTTGCTGTTCACGAGTACCGCGATCTCGCTCGGCCGGATGTCACGGCTTTGACCTTCTGCCGTTACGAAAGCGCCTTCCTCGAGAAGGGTGACGATGCGCTCGACAGTCGCGCGCTCGATGCGTTTCTGTACCTCGCCCTTGCTGGTGCCGGCGTCTTCCGGAATGGACCACGCGGTCACGCCGGGGAGTTCGGCACCGTCGTGTTCGAGGCGTAGATCGCCCTCGTTGCGCCCGGGCTTCACGGGGCGAAAATCGATCCCCTCGAGCACGAAGGCGTCTTCGCCACCGGCCTCGAATACGGCGCCGACGCCGTTGAGGACCGCACCGGTCGAGCGGAAGTTGGTGTCCATGCCGTACCGGCCGTGGGCATCGTTCGCCGCATCGAGGTAGGCGAAGACGTCGCCCCCGCGGAAGCCGTAAATCGCCTGTTTGGGATCGCCGATCAGGATCAGGCCGCCGGATCGCGGTGTCTGCGCGGTCGTGTCGGCGGGACTTTTTGTTGGGTTTCCTTCGTCAACCCAACCTACGGGATCTTGATCGCTTGAATCCGCATCGTAGGTTGGGTTGAGCGAAGCGATACCCAACGCTTCGTCGCCATAAATCCGCTGCAGGATCTCGTACTGCAGCGGATCGGTATCCTGGAACTCATCGACCAGCGCCCACGGCCAGGTCCGTCGCAATGCCGCGGCGAGGGCAGGGCCGCCCTCCGGGTCGGTCACCGCCTGGTGGAGCCCGAGGATCATGTCGTTGTAACTGAACAGGCGCCGTTCGCGTTTACGTTGGGCGGTCAACGTGCGAATCGCGTCGATGGCCGCCGTTACCGCCGCCATCCGGCCGTTGATCTGTAACCGGGCCAGTATCGGGACAATCCCGAGATCCTGCGGACGCAGCCACTTCATTGCCGCTTTCTTCGCGTGCTTGCGGACGCCCTCTTCATCGCCCAGATCGGCGAGTACCGCCGGCAGTGCCGGGAAACCATCGCTGGTCCCCGCGAGTCCGGCATCAATCGCTGCCGCGATGGCCTCTGATCCTTCCGCCTCCAGCTGTGTCTTCAGGCTGGATCCTGCCAGAAGCCCACCGTGTTCGAGCGCCTCGTCCAACGTTGCGATAAACGCGTCGCGCTCGTTGGTCCACTGCTTGAGCGCCTGTTTCCGATCGCGCTCGACCGCCGCGCCGTCCGGGCGGATGAGGTGTGCATGGGGCTTGCCCAGCACATCGCGGATGTCCTGATAGAGCGCTTCCGGCGAGGCCCACAGCGAGACGAACGCACCCGCCTGCTGGGCCGGCTGCCCGAACACGCGCGCCCGCCAGTAATCCGCCGCCGCTTCCCGCTGGATCTCGGCGTCCTCGACCTGCTCGCCGCGATCGAAGGGCAGGGCGCTCTCGAATGCGTTCTCACCCGCGGCGCGCTGGGCAAAGCCGTGGATGGTCGTGATCGTCGCCTGGTCGACACGCGTGGCCGCGTCCCGCAGACGGGCCGCGACGGTCGCCCGGTCGGCATCGGCGTTCGCGATGACGCGCTCCGCGAAATCCTCGGCGGCATCGGTGCGATCGGCCCGCGGCGCTTCGGCGGCGACCCGGGTCGCCATCGCCAGCCGTGCCCGCAGGCGCTCACGCAGTTCCTGGGTCGCGGCGCGCGTGAAGGTCATCACCAGGATCTCGCGCACGTCGAGCTGTTTCTCGACGATCAACCGCAGATACAGCCCCGCGAGACTGAAGGTCTTGCCCGTGCCGGCGCTCGCCTCGATCAGGCGGATGCCATCGAGCGGCATCGTGGCCGGGTCGAAGGACTCGATGGTATGGGTATCCTTGCCGCTCACGTGTCTTCCTCCGGCTCACCGAGAACCTGGCGCAACGGTGCCGCGACCGCCTCGGTGACCCGCACGAAACCGGATGCGTCGGCATCGGCGCCCAGCGGCGTCACCGTCGGTTCGAACAGCGGCTGCAGCCACGGATCGCGGCGTGGATGCGGCGGCTGCCAGGTATTGCTGAGCCAGCCGTTGGTGCTGTCCAGCGCCTGGGCCGGCGTCTTTACTTCGCCGGTATCCCGGCTCTTTTTCTCGCGTTGATCCAGGTAGTGCTCGGCGATGTATGGCTCGAAGAGCAGGGGGCGTGCGTGGCCGCTGCGGTAATGATCGATCGCGGCGGCCAGGTTACGGGATGCCCCATCGCGGTCGATACGACCGACAAGCTGGGTGGCCTCGTCTTCACCGGTGCCCGCCACCCGCAGCGCGACATCATGGCCGCTGGCGACCACGGCTTGGTAGGCCAGCCACCATGGCAGCAAATGGTTCAACCGCAATGTGCCCGGCCGCAGCCGTCGCATTTCGCCGGGGCCAACGGCCGGGACACGGCCGAGCAGGCGCGTACCATCTTCGAGCGTCAGATCGATATCGATATCCGCTTCGGAGTCGGCGTCCTGCTGCCACTGCCAGTACAGCGGCAGAACCGTGTTCACCTCCGCCGCCGCTTCCGCATACTCCGCGCCACCCAGTGGCGGTGGCGGAAGATCGCCGCGCGCGCGTTCCAGTGCCGACGGTTCTGGAGCGATCTCTTTCAGGCCATTGGTTTTCGCCACATGGAAGAGCCGATCGCGCAGCAGGTGTTTCTCCAGCCCACCAAGCGCGCGCGGCTCCTCGTCTTCAAGCGCGGTATCCGGCTCCTCCAGTTCCAGCCGCAGGCGCTCCTGGAAGAACCAGCGCGCCGGATGCCGGAAGAAGCGCTGCAGCTCAAGGAGCTCGACCGGCTCGCCCGGTTCGGGACCGGAAAGCGCCGTGCCATCGATGAACGGTGCATGCTCGACGCGCTCGCCGCATTGAGCCTGCGCGGCCAGACGCCAGTCATCATCGAAGGTGAAGAGATTCGGGTTGTCCGGCATGAAATAGCGCGGACTGAACGGGTGCATCGGCTGTTCCATGACCAGCGCCGCCCGGAAGTCCCCGCGTGACCACGCGGCGAAACAATACCCGTGCAGAAAGTCGAGGAACTCGCCCACCACCGTCGAGGGCTGCAGCTCCGAACCGTCGGCGACGTCGCGCCCGGTGTAGCTGACATAGAAGCCTCGGCGCGCGGCCATCAAGGCCTGCAGGAACGTCATGCGATCACCGTCGCGCACGCTCAGATCACCGGTCCGCGGCTGCTGCTGCACGAGGTTGAACTCGCGCTGACCGTCCTGACGCGGGAAGATGCCGTCGTCCATGCCGACCATGCAGATCACGTCGAACGGCACGCCGCGCAACGGCTCCAGCCCCGAGAAGGTGACGGCCCCGGTTACCAGCGGTTGCCGCTGCGATCCGCCGGCCAGCGCACCGAGCAGGGCCTCGCGGACCGCCTCCCAGCTGAGGACCTCGTCGTTCAGTGACTGCGCGGCCTCTTCGAGCGCCGCGCTGGCCTCGATCACCGTGTCGAGCGCGCCCGACTCGTGGCTGTCCTCCGGATCGACCACGAACAGATCCCGGGCCATCCCGTTCAGGCGCTCCTGCCAGGCAGCAGCAGTGGTCGCCTCGGTCAGCGCATCGCGCCAGCCACGCAGCCGGTCCACCAGCAGCCAGAGGCGGCCGACGGCCGTGGCCGAGCCGCCCTCCAGGTCGCTCCAGGGCGCGACGCCGTCGACCAGGGCCGTGTCATCGCGCTGGGCGAGACCGAGCAGCAGCCGGTCGAGGCCGAAGCGCCAGGTATTCTGCTCGAACCCGGCCGCGCCGGTGGCCACGCGCGTCTCTCGATCGAGACCCCAGCGAACGCCGGCTGACGACACCCACTGGTGCAGCAGTTCCAGATCGCTGTCGTCGAGCCCGAAGCGCCGCATCACCGCCGGCACGCCGGCCAGGGCCAGGACCTCGCTCGCCGTCCAGCGCGACAACGGCAGCTCGATCAGCTGCTGAAAGGTCTGCACGATCGGGTGCGTATCGAGCCGCGGCCGGTCGGCCACGCTGTAGGGGATCCGGCGGCCGCCCGCGGCCGCGCCGAACACACCATGCACCGCCGGCGCGTAGCGGGCGTTGTCCGGCACGAGCACGAGGATATTCCGCGGTTCCAGTTCCGGATCCCGCGCCAGCAGATCCAGCAGTTGGTCGTGCAACACCTGCATCTCGCGCACCGGCCCGTGGCAGGCGTGCACCTGGATCGAGCCATCCGCATCGACGCCGCCGGCATCCACCACCTCGGCCGCGCCCTCGATCACCCCGGACTGCACCCGATGCAGGAGAGAATCCGTGCCCGGCGGTTCGTAGGCCAGCGCCTCGGCAAGCGGTTCGCGCACGTCCACGAACTCGTCCGAGTACAGCACGCGCAGAAAATCCCGGCCGGCGCGCCCAAGCGAGGCGAGCAGGGGGTGCCCCGTAGCGCCGATCGGTTCCTCATGTAGCCCGGATGAAGGCGAAGCGGGAATCCGGGACGCCGGCTCCCCGGATTCCGCCGCCGGCTCCATCCGGGCTACATCATCGGTAGGCCGGTCTTGCCCGGCGCCACCATCATCGTCGGGTGCACCACCACCGCGCCGGGCAATGCCGGCATGCAACGCCTCCACATCCACCCGACCGATCCGCCGCGTCGGCACATCGCCCCAATAGGCCGCCGAAGGATTGGGCAGCATGAAATGCACGTCGACGTATTCACCGAGTGCATACAGCAACCGAAGATAATCCGCCGGCAGATCCGCCAGCGCGAACGCATAGATCGGATCGGGTACTCGTGTGAGATCGAGCGTTCCGCGCTGCGCCCGTTCCAGAAATTCCGTCAGCAACTGCGCCCGATGCGCCTGCCCGATGCGCTCGACCACCGCCCGCCAAACCGGCGCCTGCCACGAAGCCGGCGGCGTCCGCGTCTCGTCAACGGCCTCCCAGGCCGCCAGCACATCGCGCCGATGGATCAGATACTGGTCGAACACATCCGCCAGCTGCTGCGCCAGCTGATACCGGTGTCGCTCGCGAGGCTCGGCCGCCAGATAACGCTGAACCTCGGGGACATCCAGTTCCGGGAGCAGGGCATACAGATGCCACACCAGCCGGCCGCGCTCGTAGTCGGAACTGTCCGGCCGGTCCTCTCGCGTGTCACGCAGCATCCGCCAGACAAACAACCCCGGCACGGGCAGATCGAGATTCGCGGCCGTCCCTTCGGACTCCGCCAACTCCGCCTGCAGCCAGCGCCCGGTCCCGCGGTTGGGCACGAGGATCGTGTCCGGCATCAGCGGCGAGCCCGCGCCGGTCTGCGCCCGAAGTACCGCAAGCACCTCGGCGAGGCGCATTAGATCATGGTGCTGGTAGAGGTGAAGCATAGGGTGCTCAGGGTGCGAGGAGGCGCCAAGATGCCACATCCGCGGACACTCCTCACGCAATGTATTTGCCGCCGGTATGGGCGGATCGCGGGGAGGGCGCCTTGTCGGAGATCGTGTCGGTGATGCGTTGATGTGCTAACATCATGATGCGCCTTCCGGAGAAGTGCTATGCGAACCACGCTGAACATCGATGACGAGGTCCTGCGGGCCGCGCGTGAGATGGCACGACAACAGAACCTTCCGACAGGCGTTGTCGTATCGCGCCTCCTTCGCCGGGCGATGACCGGTGAGACGTCGAGCAGAAGCGCAGAGGAGTCCGCGGACTACCGGGTCGCTGGCTTCCGTCCTTTCACCGGTCGCGACACACCGGTAGACAATGCGTTGATCGATCGTCTGCGCGACGAAGAGGGTGTCTGAGTTGCGCGCGCTGCTGGATGTGAATGTCCTGATCGCGCTCCTGGATTCGGCGCATGTGCACCATCGCGATGCAATGGACTGGCTGCAGCGCGAGAGCGGCCACGGTTGGGCGTCCTGCCCGCTCACCCAGAACGGATGCATCCGCATCATGGCGCAGCCGGGGTATCCCGGTGCCTTCACGGCTGCGGAGGTTGCGGCTCGGCTCGCTGAGGCGGCAGCGGATTCCTCGCATGAATTCTGGCCTGCCGATCGAAATTCGCTCGAGCACGGGACCCTCGATTGGGACCACATACTCGGACACCGCCAGATTACCGATGCGTATCTGCTCGCATTGGCCGTGCACCGAGGCGGACGCTTCGTAACATTCGACCGGAACGTTCCCCTCAACGCGGTCCGTGGCGCCGATGAAACGCACCGGCTCGTACTCCCCGAAAAAGTGTAGGTCGGGTTTTAACCCGACAATGTCGAAGCCGCGGTATCTACCATGCTCACCGGCCATCCACCCGCAATACGCCGAATCCTCCATCCATCACGTATCATGCGCGGTCCGCCCACTGACAAATCTCCTGACGCCGCATGACCCAACCACCCGCATTCGATCCGCACCAGGGTGAACCACGCCGCCGCGTCACCCGTACCACCACCTTCTTCATTATTCTCGCGGCCGTTTCCGCGACAGGCCTCGCATGGCGTGACGGCCTCCCGGAACTGCGCGACGCGCTGCTCCACGCCGGCGAACTGTTCCTGTATATCGCGCCCGTCATCGGCGCCGCGCTGCTGCTGGGCGGGTACATCCAGGCGCTGCTCCCGCACGACAAGGTCGCCCATTGGCTCGGGCCGGGCAGCGGCCTGCGCGGGTATGGCCTCGCGATGCTCGGCGGCATCGTCACGCCCGCCGGACCGTTCGCGGTGTTCCCGATCCTGGTGGGTCTGCGCGCTGCCGGGGCGGGGTTCCCGGTCTGCGTCGTCTACATCACCGCCTGGGCCACGCTCGGCCTGCAGCGGATCGTCGTCTGGGAACTGCCGTTCCTCGGTTTTGATTTCGTGAGCCTGCGCGTACTCGCGTCACTGCCGCTACCGATCGTCGCCGGTCTGCTCGCCGGCACCATCGCGCGACGGGTGAACCGATGACCTTCATCGCCGCATTCGTGTTCGTCGCCGCGGTCATCACCGGTCTGGCCGTTTTCGCGAGCGTGCGCCGTCCCGAGGCGCACGGGGAAGCGCGCGCGGCCGGCCTCGGCTACCTCAAGAGCATCGCCCCGCGCCTGCCGTTCGCGCTCGTCACCGCCGAGTGCCTCGGGCGACTGCTTCCCGCGGACATCGTTTCCGGGTGGATCGGCTCCGGCTCGGGCCTGGCCGGCGTGCTCATCGCCTCCGCCGTCGGCGCGGGCCTGCCCGGCGGCCCCATGCTCGCCTTCCCCTTGGCGATCGCGCTCCAGCGCGCGGGCGCCGGCCCGGAAGCGCTCGTGGCCCTGATCACCGCCTGGTCCCTCATCGCCGTTCACCGCAGCATGATGTTCGAGATCCCCCTGCTGGGCGGCCGGTTCACGGCTTGCCGGATAGCGCTGTGCGTGCCGTTGCCGGTCATCGCGGGTGGATTGGCCGGGCTGTGAGTTCGGCGATCCGAATACCGTGCTCGCCGCGCTGCGATCTTCCGGACCGTGGCCCCGCCGGCTGGCTCCCTTCGGTCGCAAGCCGGCCTACGCCGTGGCGAGTCGCGTAGGCCGGCGTTTATCGAAGACAACAGCCGGCGCCCGGTTCGCACCGCGCCAACCGCCCCACACGTCATTGCGAACGAAGTGAAGCAGTCCAGCGCCTGCAGAGCCGTTACATGCCCGGCCCGCCGACACGAAGTCCACCAGACCAGGATCCCGGGCCGGCCGAGATAACAGGGCGGGGCGTTTCGGGTGAGGCGCAACCGCTGGATCGCCGCGTAGCCTGTCGGCTCCTCGCGATGACAGCGTGAGTCGGTGGCGAGGGCTGAAGGTAGGACATCCGCGCGGCTTCCAAGGCCAGAGGCGTACAGGTAGCATGCAATAACGCGCACGCAGAAGCGCGAGATCCCGGGGGGAGCGAGTATGCTGGGTACAGGGCACCCGTTGGCCGCATTCTGTCTGGGCATCCTGCTCGGGCTTGTCGGCACCCCCGCATTCGCAATGTCGCCCAGCGATGCGGAGCCCTCAGACGATACAACCCCCATTCTCACCGTTGTCGACGACGGCAATACCCGTGAGCTTTCCCTGCGGGACATCGAACGCCTCCCGCTCTACGAGGCCGAGCTGGAGCACTTCGAGGGCCTGACCGGACTGTTCACCGGCGTTCGCCTGGAAGAATTCATCGATGAATTCGGCTTGAGCGACGCCCGGCGTCTGCGCTTCATCGCCGCCGATGACTACACCATTTTCCTGACACCCGAAGAAGTGCGCGAGCGCGGCTTTCTGCTGGTCACGCGCTTCGATGGCGAGCCCGTTCCACCCACGCAGCTCGGCCCCCTGATGCTCGTGGTGCCGGATGAGGAAGAGGCGGTGCTTGCCGGTGAAATCTCACCCACCGAGTGGATGTGGTCCATCATCGAGATCCGGATTCAATGACCCAGCGGCGTTTCCGTGTCCTGCTTCTGGCGGGATATCTCGGTCTGTTCCTGGCGACGGCCGTCGCGATGACGCAGTTCGTTGCGGCCATCAACCAGCATATCGGGAGCGATTACACCGCGGCCGCCAGTAACATCGTCCGTGGCCAGCACGAAGCCGCCAAGCTGCGCCACGCGACCGAACGCTACCTCGCCAATCCCGGGCCAGCGCTCCGCGACCGCATATTGCGCACGTTCAACACGATCGAAAGCCGCGAGGGTACGACCCGCAACTCCTTCGATCTACTGGGCCTGGATACCGGTACGCGCGAGACCGTGGTCGCGGAATTCGAGCGCGTAATCGCGTTGCTGCCACGTGCGCGGGAACTTAGCCGGCAAGCCCTCGATGATCCGGCCGCGCGGGAGGAATTCCGCGAAGTGGCCATGGAAGTCGAGAACAGCCTCGCCTTCGTCTACAGCTCCCTGCACCGGCAGACCCACGCCGCGTCGGCTGCGCAGCAGCGCCTGACCACCTGGCTGGCCTGGGCCGTGATCGCGCTGGGTGGGCTGCTGCTGGTCATCATCGCGGCGCTGCTTTGGGCCGTAGACGCCGTGTTCGGCAAGAACAAAGCGCTCAAACGTCTGAGCCTGACCGATGTCCTCACCGATTTGCCGAATCGCCGCGGTCTGCTCCAGCGCGTTGAGCAGACCCTGGCGCAACACCGTCGCAATGGCCGGCCGGTAAGCCTCGCGCTGCTCGATCTCGACCATTTCAAGATCGTTAACGATCACGAGGGTCATCCGAAAGGCGACGCCGTGTTGCAGCACATCGCCGGAGAGATCGCGCAATCCGTACGCGCCACCGACATGCTCGCGCGGCTGGGCGGCGAGGAGTTCGGCCTGTTAATGCCGGAAACAGGAGAAGAAGGCGCCTACCATCTCTGCGAACGCATCCGCCAGCGGATCGAGGAAATGGAGCTGCCGATGACGAGCGAGGTGAAAAACCTCACGCTGAGCGTCGGCGTTACGACCGTCACAGTGGATGCCGAAACCTCATTCGAGCCGCTCTATGTAGCGGCGGACCGCGCCCTCTACGAAGCCAAGCGCCAGGGCCGCAACCACACCGTCGCACAAACCTGACGACTGAGCTGGATCGCCGCGTCGTCTTTTGGTTCCCCTCGATGAAGTCGAAGGGCGTGCAGCGATGCCGAACAGGAATTACGAACAAAGTAAGAAAGAAACGCCGCCCCGGGGACACTGGGTAGGTCGGGTTTCTCCGGCGCCTTGGCCGTTCCGACTCGCAGGCCACCCTTCCGCCGGGGAATGCCGGCATTGCGTGGTTATATGCCGGGCCCTTATCCGTTGCCGCGGACCGCGCAAAACCGGCCTACGTACCCCCGACAATCCGCGCGCGTTCGCCTGTGGCGAAAACGCGCCTGCCAGATCCGACCCCGGGCGCACGAACTCATTGAACGCGCTTGCGAGACGGGCCCACCACGTATCACGCAGTCACTGTAGGAGCGAGCTTGCTCGCGATCGTCCCCGCACGGCGCATCGGCACCAAACTCGTTTCAGCGTTCCGCCCCCGCCAAAAGACTCCAGACGATTTCACGAGCCTGCCCGGTCACATCGCCCTCATCACCCACCCAGCCTCGCATCGCACTCGCCACCCGCAACTCGACCTCAAGCTCCGACAACGGCTCATCACCACTGATATACCCGTTCTCCCGCAACCACCGATCCAACGCCTCACGCTTGTCGGACTGAAAGCGAGCCACATCACCGGCAGCAAGGCGCTCGATCAACGCTTCGCCGTTACCACCCAACTTGGCATTGAGGTCGACGACCCGATCCATGAACGTCGCACTGACCGCCTCCGAAGCCTCCAGCGCCGCCCGATCCACCGGTCGCCCACGCCCATGCCGCCATGCATGGACCCACGCCTTCACGCCCTCAACCCGCGCGCGCAGCCACGCACGCTGCTCATCACGCAACACGGTATCCGCGGCATCGGACGCAAGCAGCGTCTCAAGCTGGCCGACACGATTCACGCCCAGCTCAATCAATCGCTGCAGAAGCTGAAGATCATCCCGCAGCAGAAAGAACACATGGATGCCCTCGGCCTCACTCCAGGGATCGATCGGCGGCACACCGATTTCCACCGCGTACGCCTCCGGCGAGTAACCGTCTGGCGAGGGCACAACCGGCCGCTTCGCCGGCGCCAACGCCTCCGCCGCATCAATCGCACGCTCGCGCCCACGCCGCTCTGCCAGATAGATACAGTGCGCCTCCGGATCAAACTCCGCCCAGTACCGCGCATCATCGGGCTGCGCCGTCAGGTAGAACACCTGCCGCCGATCGTCCCGCGCCAGCACGGTCAGGCTCTCGGCAACCGCCCGGAAGCGTTCCGGATCCGCCGTGGTCAACGCCTCATCCAGAATCAACGGCAGCCGCGTGGTCCCACGCTCCGCACTCAACGCAAAGGCGATCCGCACCGCGAGCAGCAACTGCATGCGCGTACCACTGGACAGTTCCGACAGCCGCCGATGCTCACCGGAAGTGGTCTCCCGCGCCGCGAACCGCGTCCCACCATCACCCGCGAAGATCAGCTCATACTGGTAATGCGTGAACCGCTTGAACCACTCCCGCGCCTGCCGCAGCGCTGCCGGCTGCACCGCCTGCTCGTGCTCCGCCTCGACACCCTCGAGCAGGAACTGGCCCGCCTCGGCGTACAGCGCCTCGTCCAGGCGATCTTTCAGACGCTCCCGCGCCTGCTGATGCTGGGCCCGGGCCGCTTCCAGCGCCCGTTCATGGCCGGCGCGTTCGAGATCACCGGTAATCCGCGTGATCTCCTGGATCAGTCCTTCCAGACTGTCGGCCTGTTCGCGCAGCGTGTCCCGCCGACTGCACAACGCGTTTTCGTCTTCGTCATCGACCTGCTGCAGAAGATCGTCACGCTCAGTGAGATGCTCCTGCCGGTCGATTTCCAGTCTGCGGGTATTATTCAGTTCCTTCGTCAACGCCTGCCAGTCCTCCAGCCGTTCCATGCGCTGGCGCAGCGCGTCGTCATCACCCGGCTTCAGCCCAGCGCCCTCGAACACGCTTCGGATCTTCGGTCGGATCCTTTCGATTTCGTGATCCAGCCCCTGCATCTCCCGATCGGCCTGATCGATGTCCTGCCGTGCCTGTTCGCGCTGGCGCAACCGGGCGGCGAGGCGATCAAGCCGGTCCGCGAGCGCGTCGGCACCCGGCTGTTCGATGTCCGGGGCCTCACCGTGTTGCGTGAGGAACGTCAGCAGCTGCTCGCGAAACCGCTCCGCGTCCGCCGCAAGACGTTCGTGTTCGGCCCGCAGCGCCTCCACGTTGCGCCGCGCCTGATCCCAATCCGCGACCAGTTTCAGCCACCGCTGCAGGGATGCATCCAACTTTTCCGGGTCGTGCCCGACCCTGGCGGCGATCCCGCGCAGGCGCTCATCGACTGCCGCCAGCGCTTCACGCCTGGCGTCCCGATCCCGGGCGACCACGCGGCGGCGCTCGATACCGCGATCCTCCTGCTCGGCCTCGACCACGGCACGGTCCAGCGCCGCGAGCCGTTCCTCGACCCGTACCGGATCCCATTCCTCCGGCGGCGCCTCTCCGCTCTCCCGGAACCGTGCTTCGGCCTCGCGGCGCCGGGTGTCGCCGGCGGCCGGGCGCAGGATGAGGATGTATCCGCCGAAGGCCAGCGGCAGGAAAAGGCCGAACAGCCAGCGGTGCACTTCTAGACCGGCAAGTGTGATGCCGGCGATGGCCGCACCGAGTGTCGCCAGCACCGCCAGGATCCGCGTCGCTGTCCATGCCGGCTTGCGCGGCGCGGCGAGCCAGCGCAGCAGTTCGCCGCGGGCCGTGCGCAGTTGCCCCGGGTCCGGATCGGGCGCATCGCCGGTGGGCAACTGATCCAGCTCGTGCGCGAGGCCGCGCAGGGCCGAATCGAGTTGCCGCTTCTCCTCGAGCGCCTGCTCGACTTTCCCGATCGTCGCCGGCTCCAACCGGACCGTCTGACCGGGCTCGCCCCCAAGCGCCTCGACCGCCTGCGCAAGCGTCGCTTCCGCTTGCGCCCATTCCGATTCCTTCTGCTCCAGCTGTGTCTCGATTTTCTGGAGTCGGTTCAGGGCAGGGCGATGATCGCCGAGCGTGCCCTCATCGAGTTCGGCATCGGCCAGCCCGGACTGATGCAGCGCTGCCTCCGCCGAGGCGCGTCGGTCTGCGGCCTCCTGGCGATCCGTCTCCAGCTGCTGCAGGCGCTCGCGCAGTTCCGCAAGCGTGTCCGGCTCATCGCCCCGCAGCCGCTCCATCCCCTCGGGGAACGCCTGCAGTTGTTGCTCGAGCACGCGGCGCTGGCGGCGCTTCTCGAGCAGATCGAGCGCACGATCATGAAGATCGGCCTCACGGCCCGCCGTCTCGGCCTCCGCCTTCTGCGCCCGCAGCGTCTCGAGCCGAGCCTCGTCCCGCTGCAGTTGCTGCTGCGCCTGCTGGCGTCTGCGCAGTTCCTGATCCGCCTCGGCCAGCTCGTTGGCCTCTTTGCGGCCGTGCGTCGACTTGAGCCGGAACGGTTCGGACTCGCGCACGCCCCGCAGGTCGTAGCCGCCGGCCAGTTCGCGGGCCAGGCGCTCGGCGATCTCCGTGTCGGTCTCGTGCGCGTCGTCCAGCAGGTCTTCCACGCCGAGCGTGTAGCAGGACAGGAACCGGCGCTCCGGCAGGGCGGGGGCCTCGGCGGCGCTGCCGTCGCGCTGCCAGTGCAGATCGTCGCCGACGCGCAGCGCGGCCAACGAGCCGCCGGCATCCTCGTCGTCGAATGTCGCTTCCACGTGCACGCCGGCATGGCGTGACTCTTCACGGTAAAGCGCGGCGCGCAGGGCCCGCACCAGGCTGCTCTTGCCCGAGGCATTGGGCCCGACGACGACGTTCACGCCCGGCGCGAAGTCGTCGAGCGTGAACCCGGGGCGGATGCCGGGCAGGCGGGCGATGTGCAGGGAACGCAGCCTCACGGGCGCGACTCCTGCTGCTGCAGCAGGCTGTCCAAGGCCTGCAGCGCGGCCGCCTCCAGCGTCGCCGCGATCCGCTCATCGTCGGGCGGTTCCGCGCCGAGCGTGTTGTAAGGCCGCTCTCGCGGCACGGCGACCATCCGCTCACGCGCGGCCGCGATCAGTTCCCGACGGCCTTCCGTATCCTCGCCGCGCAGCAGGATCAGGCGGCGCGCCAGCAACGCGACCGGATCAGTCCCCTCGGCCGCCGCTTCCAGATCGATCGCGGGCAGCACCTCCAGTCGCCAGTCGTGCACGAAGTACACGATGCCGTCGCGCTCGTGTACGCCCGCCCGCGGATCGTCGGCGTTCAGGCTGCGCTCGATCGCCGCGCGCAGATCCGAGCGCCCGGTCAACCGGAGCCGGCAACCGACCGCGTCCGGGCGATGCGAAGCGGCACCCACCTCCGCGTGGCACTGCTCGATCGCCTCGGTAATCAACCGGTGCACATCCTCGGCAGCCTCCAGCCCGTCCACCGGCACATCCAGCTCCGTCCAGCGCAGCGGCGCCAGCGCCACCTGCTCCATGGAGAGTTGCCCATCGCCAGCAACCTCCAGCAACCACGGCCCGTGAGTACCGGGCTCGCCCGGATCCAGTCCGGTCAGCGAACCCAGATAACCGCTCGGCCGCTGACCCGACAGATCATCGGGCTTATGGATATGACCCAGCAGCCAGGCATCCACGGGCGCCTCGCGCAGCTCCGAAGTGCGTACCGGTGCATAGCTGCTGTCCAGCTGGTCCCGCTCGCAGTGCAGCAGCCCGATGGTCGGCATCGCATCGCGTTCGGGCAGCCCTGAACCGAGCGGACTCGTGCGCACGATTCGATCGGGGAACGACCAGCCCAGAACCCGCACCCGGCTGCCATCACCACCGGTAAGTACCTCCGCCTGCCAAGTCCCACTGGCACCGAGCAACTCGAACGAAGGCACCCCCTCGGCCAGCCGCGGCAACACCTTCACATCATGGTTGCCGGTAACCCCCAGCACCCGGATACCGGCATCCGTAAGCTGCTCCACGCCCCGCCGCAGATCCGGATAGGCCTCGTGGAAGTCATCCTCCTGCTCGACCACATCCCCGGCCAGCAGCACCGCGTCCACGCCCTGTGCAACGGCAAACTCGATCGCCCGCGCCCAGGCACCGGCCGGGCCCAGCTCATGCCCACCAAGCCGCTCGACGACCGGGGAGGGCACCCGGGACGGCTGGCGGCCAAGGTGGATGTCGGCGATGCAGAGGAGTTTCACAGAAGCTTTATTCCGATGGATGCTCGCGCAGCTTGCCTTGGTAGTCCGCGAAGGCCAAGAGCGGGAGGTGAAACCGCCGGTTTTCAGACATTAGGCCTGTGTCAATCTGTCATCAGGACAATTGATTATCTAGCAATCATTCGACTGGGCGGTGCTTTTTCCCTTAAGCGCATGTTCGAAGAGCAGCTCAACGCAGGCCATACCACTCCGCCAACTGTTGATTCATTTTGAGTCGCATTCGCTGGTGTGCGAGCCCTTCGAACAGCGACTCCAGATTCTGACTCTTCGTCACCATCGGTAGTGCCGCTTCGGCCTCGGTAAAGAACTGTTCTTCACGCTCTGTGCCGATGAAGGCGTCATTCCACCATTGCAGCATTCGGGCTCGCGAGGACTGCAACAGCGGGGCTGCCGGAATCTTTTCGCCTTTGCGCGCGTTGGCCTCGGTTGTCGCGGGCAGCAGATTCCAGAGGTCGTTATTGCTCCAGCGGGACCACGGGAAGCAGTGGTCCACGTCATACGCGCGTCGTAACAGGCTGCTGTCGCTCCAGATGCAGCGAACGTCTTGGCGGTCTTGCACGCGCTGTTCGACCAAGCGGCGCACGGGTGTTGTATCGCGGCGGCCTTCTTCCCATCGCAGGGCGTTCTGGAATACATCGCTGTTGTAGCGGACTCCGTTGTAGCCCTGCATGAGTTCGGACCATTCGTTTACGATGGCTGGATCAAGCCAGCAGGCGTAACGGCTGCAGCAGTCCCAGAGTGCGGCGGGCACACGGAAGCGGCCGAATCGTGTCAAGGTCTCGCGGTCGAGCATGAACGATCCGGGTTTGATACGGACCGGTTTTGGATCCGTCTGGAAAATCTGGCGCTCGCTGCCCGGGTGGGTGATGTAGTGGGCCGGCATATTGGTGATGGTGCGACAGGCGTCGCGCACGGCGCGCAGCACGGTGGCGGCGAATTCTCCCTTTACAGGTCGACCGGCGCTCAGGTCGAGCGGTGAGACATCGGCGAGGGCGTGGAAGTCGTCGCTCGCGAAGGCGTAGTTCGCTCTTCCGGGTAACTGGCGCAGCTCGTGCCGGAGGATCAGCGGCTGGTAGAGCTTGATCCAGTAGAGGCCGACCAGGCCGAGGGGGATCTCGACCCACTCGTCCGTGCGCTTGAGTACCATGCCGGGCACGCTGTCGGCTATGCGGGTAACCGCCCGCAGGAGTCCGAGCTTGTAGGTGGATGATTTGTCATCGTTGACGATGATGTGGCGCAAAAGCGGGAGCCCGCCGGTGCCATCGTCCGGGAGGCGGAAAACGAGCGTCTCCCACCATACGTCGTCGCGCCCGAGTTGGTCGTCCTCGCGTTCGGCGTGCAGCGTGACCAGTGCACGCCGGCGCGCGAGCGTTTCGAGTTCGTCGCGGTCGGTTTCGTGGAAGCTCCGTTCGTCGTGACTGGGACCGTGGCGCAGTGTGATTACGAGCGTACCGCCCGGCGCGAGCAGGTCGGCAAGTACGCGAAAGGCGCGTTCGCGCTGCGCGGGCGCCACGTGCATCCATACCGCCGAGACCAGTATGAGGTCGAAGCGGTAACTGTGCGCGCGCACCATGGCCAGCTCCGGAAGCCGGTCGGCAGCCCATTGGATCCCATATCCGGTGGTCGCCTGCTCGCCCATGGCGCGCAGCCTGTCCGCAGGCTCCGCCGCCAGCACTTCCCATCCACGCTCGGCCAGTGCAATCGCGTCGCGCCCGGTGCCTGCGCCTACATCGAGGGCGAATCCGGGGCGTTCGGGCAGATGTAGCAGCCACGCACGGTGGAGGTCCTCGAAATCGAGCCCGTGATACTGCGCGAAGAAGCGCTCCGCGTGTTCGGAGTAGATGTCCGCCATGGCGGTAGGGGCCGTTGAGGTGATGCGCTCGGTTTGCCGGGGAGTCTGCGCGCGATTACTCGTCGATACTGGACATCCGAGGTATAGGCGTCAAACCGTGATTCTCTGAGTTGCTCGCTGCCAGGGGGATGGGGTGTTGTCCGGGCCCGACAGCTGCTGTCGCGAGCGCGAGATAGAGTCACCCGCTGTCCGCCGGGGAGTGAAATGCTGCTTAACCCGCCGTCGCTGTGGCGGGGAGAGGGCTGTGCGGGACCGAACCAGGGAGATTTTATGCATTCGGACAATTGGGCACTGCGCGAGGATGGCTATCTTTCTACGCTGTATTTCGCCTATGGGGCGAACCTCAATCGGACCAACATGCGCGAGCGTTGCCCGGCAGCTGTTCCGTTCGGCGCGTATTATCTGGAAGGCTTTCGGCTCGTTTTTCGCACCGTTGCAGATATCGAGCCGGTGGGTGGCGAAGGCGTTCATGGCATGCTCTGGCACATTACGCCCGCGTGCCTGCGGGCACTGGATATCTTTGAAGGCTATCCGACGCACTACGATCACTGGTTCTTCGAGCGTGAGGGTGGTGGCGAGGTGCTTTGTTACAGGATGAAGGAGGGCGGCTATGGTGTCCCGCCTCGCGGTTATTACGAGACGCTGCGGCAGGGGTATGAGGATTTCGCTTTGCCGCCGGAGCAGCTTTGCCGTGCTTACGCATTGGCGAAGGAGTGCGAGGATGCGGTATTGCTGTGATGGGTTGGGCGTTCAGGGGAGGCTCTGATCTGTCGGGCTGGAAGCCCGACCTACATCTTTTGTCGACCTGCTACGTATATTTTTGATCAAAGGTTCCTTGGCGTGTGGGGTGGACGCCGGTGCCGCGTGCAACCTGTGCGAGGGGAGCGGCGAAGCCTGTTACTTCTGGCTTGGTTAGTGTGAATGTTATGGATATTTTGACGCTGGTATTGATCGGGATTCAGATCGGTGTGATTGGGGCGGTTTCGGGCCTGGTCGCGCCGATTGTGTTCAAGGCGTTGGAAGCGAGTGCGGCGGGGGCTTTCCTGCGGCGGCTTTTCCCGCGGTATTTCGTGACTGCGGCGGTCCTTGGGTTGATTGCGTCGGTGGCGGCGGTGTTTGGTGACCATTTGGCTGCTGCCGCGCTTCTGGGGCTGGATGGGCTCTGCTTTGTTGCGGCGCGGGGGTTGGTGCCGGCGATCAATGCGGCGAAGGATCGTGGGGATTCCTCGTTTGCTCGGCTTCATCTGTTTTCGGTGTTGCTGAATATGGGTGGGCTTTTGCTGGCGGTTGTGGCGGTGGGAGTGGTCGTTGCGCTGTAGGTGGGTGTTTCGGATCTTTGTCTTCTCTTGAATATATCTCCGGCCTCGCTGTTGGGCTCTTGGCTGCGGGGGAGTGGATTATGGCACGGCCCCCTGCGGCAACGTGGGCTTGATTGGTTCCAGCGTGTTTACGGTCAGCTTGCCGGCAAGAGCCTCGTGTCTCCCTGTCGGATCGGCCGGCTTGTTGGGTTTCCTTCGTCAACCCAACCTACGTGGGTAGCTGCGCTTTGTTCTCGATTACGGGTCGGCTGTTGGGGCGTCTGGTTCGGGGACGCTGCAGCCGAGTTCGCGGCTGAGGGAGGTTACGGCGGCGGCTCGGGTGGCGTCGTGGTGGGTGTTGCGGTTGAGGGACGACCACATGGAGTGGTGGCGGGCGCGGCGCAGGGCGTGGGGGAGGCGTGTGGGTTCGGTGCGTTCTGTTGTTGTCGTGGTCAGTGCGGTGCGGTTGGCGTGACCGCGTTTGATGAGGGCGGTGAGCAGGTCGGTCTGGCGGCGTGCGAGGAGTTGCAGGGCGGCGTCGTCGATGCCGAGATGGCGGTAGCCGCGCAGGCGGTTGTATGTGCGGGGGCCGAGGCCGTGGACGAGGCTGGCGCCGGCGCCGGCCAGTGTGCCCGCGAGTGTTCCGGCGCCCAGTGAGAGTCCGCCGGTGGTGAGATCGAATGCGGCGCCGCCGCCGACGCCGGCGCCGAGGTAGCCGCCGGTGCGGATGCCGTAGTGGCGCAGGGTTTCGGGGTCGAACGGGTCTTGGCGCCACTCGCCGCCGCTGAGGGGGAGGTTGTCGCCGCGATAGTCGGTGTCGCCAAAGCGGTAGAGGTCGAGGAGGGTCTCGACACAGCCCTGTTCGCGGCGGCGGACCGCGGTCTGGATCTCTTCCAGTGCCTGCTCGCTTTCGTGCACGGGTACCGTGCGGCTGCAGGCGGCGGCATCGATGAGCAGTTCGGCGATCGCGGTGAGGGCGGCCTTTCTGCGCTCGGCTTCTTCGTGTTTGCGGTGGTCGAGCCACTGGTCGAGCAGGGGCGCGAAGGCGTCGAGCTGGGCGCGGAGTTTGCGGTACAGGCGCCACTCGGTCGCCGGGTCGCGCACGGCGGCATCGAAGTCGACCACGGTGTGCAGCCCCAGTCCGGCGAGTGCCGTACGCCATTCCTGCTCGCGGCTCTCGGGTGATGCGGTGAAGTTGAGCACGACCACGATCGGTCGGGCGCAGTCGCCGAGAATGGCGAGTTCATCGCGGTATTTCTCGAGTACGGGTTCACGCGCGTCGAGGACGTAGAGCGCGACGTCGATCTTCTCCATCAGTTCGAGTACGTGGGCTTCCTGATCGAACCGTGTCCTTGCGCGTGGGTCGTCCAGCAGTTCGCGGATGCGTGCCGGGCCGTCGTGGCGATTCGCGCGGCGCTGTTCGAGCCAGTCGAGCAGTTCCGGGGCGTTCTCGAGGCCCGGGGAGTCGTGCAGCAGGATCAGTGTCTGGCCGCCGGCGGTCAGCGGGGCGCTCAGGACGGCGCGGGTCGTGCCGCCGCGGTCATCGACCTCGCCGAAGTCGTTGCTGCGCAGCAGGGTCCGCACGAGCGAGGTCTTGCCGGCGTTGGTGTGGCCGACGACGGCCATCTGCAGTGGCGTTACGTCCGTAGTCATTCGTCGTGCCCCGCGATCCAGCGCTGCAGTTGGGCGATCGCCGCGGCGTCCGGGTATTCGGGGTCGAACTCGACCGCCTTGCCGCCGACGCGGGCGGCCAGCGCCTGCCAGTCCGCCCGGCGCGCATCGATGTTGCCTTCGCGGCGTGTCAGTGCGGCGCCGTCGGTGAGCACCAGCAGGGGGAGTGTCCCGGCGGCATCGGCGGCGCGGTCGATGAAGCGTTCGTGGCCCTGGTCCGGCGTGCGCAGGAGCGAGCACAGCACCAGCAGTGCGGGTGGCGGCGCGTCCAGCGCCTGCAGGGCGGCGAGGATCTGTTCGCGGCCGGCGCGGTCGTCGACCCGGCCGACCACCTGCACGTCGATGCCGGCGATCGTTGGTGGCCAGGGTTCGTGTTCCAGTTCGATGCCGACCAGCAGGGCGCGACCCTGCGGGTTGGTCGGCCGGCTCCGCGGCGCACGATGTGAGCGTGCTGGCGCTTGCTCGGTGGATTCCGGCGTGGTCGTCGGTGCGAGTGAGCCCGACAGGCGCAGATAACCGGGTTGGGCGGTGTCGAGCGTCAGGCGCCACCAGCCGATTGTGGCCGCGGCCGCGCTCGCGATCAGGCCGAGGATCCGTGGCCCGAGGCCGTAGACGCCGATGACCGCGAGCAGGAACCACGCCCAGCGGCCGCGCCCGTCGCCCGGTCCCGTACCCTCGCGCGCCGCCAGCAGCCAGTCCGGTTCGACGGGCTGCATGAGGCCGAGGGCGACGAGTGGATCGGCCAGGCCGTTGAACAGGGTCACCATCGTGGTGTCGTTGAGCAGGGTCGTGCCCCAGACGAGGTCGTACTGAACGACGCTGAAGTACAGCACCAGCGTGACCAGTGCCGTGAGCAGGTAGGCGATCCAGAATGCATGCGCGAGGCAGCCCAGCAGCCAGCGGCCCGGGGTGGTGCGCAGGAAGCCACCGGCGGCCTCGAGCACGTCGCCGGCATGCGCGCTGGTCAGTACGCGCGGGCCGAGGCGGCGGCAGGCGGTGGCCAGCAGCGCGCCGGCAATGCTCCCGGAGGCCCCGCGGCCGGCACCGGTTATGACCACCGCGAGCCAGCCCGCCAGCATCAGGGTCGGCATCAGCAGCAGTGCGGCGGCTGCCAGCAGGAAGTCGATCTGTCGCGCGTCCACGCTTGCGCTCGCGGCGAGCACGCCGGTGGCAGCGGCGAGGAGCAGCAGTCCGGCGGCGAACAGGCGTGAGAGGCGGCCGAGACGCGCGATATCCGCACGCACGGCATCGGCGCCCGGCAGCGCGCGGGCCCGGAGCGCGATTCTCCGGGCGAGGCCTGCTTCCGTGGATGCGCCGGCGCGCGTGGCCACGTGGTCGTCGCGGCGGCGACCATCGCGCTCCTCGCCGAGGCGAACGGTCTCGGCCAGCAGCCAGTCTCCGATGGAAACGGTCTCACTTCGCGGCAAACGGACACTCCCGGATCAGGCTGCTGCATGGTACATCGTGGGGGAGCCATCGACATGCAGGGGCGTTGGGGCGGATTGCGGGAAGGGGTGATCTGGTGATGGGGAGTGATGTCGTGTTGGCGCAACTGTAGATTCTCGGGGCGCTGATCTGTCGGGCTGGAAGCCCGACCTACGGTTCTTTTCGGGTGTTCGTGGTGGGTTCTGGGCAGGGCCTGGCCGCCTGTCGGTGGCTGGCGCGGTGATGCGCTCTTGGCGCATCGCCTCCGGCTTCCCCTGCATTCGGGCTACCGGCCAGTCCCTTGCGCCCGTGGGTAGCGATCTCTCGTCTCGTTCGTCGTTCAGCGGGGAACTTCCGATACTTCGAGAACGGCCGCGATCTTTTCTCCGTCCCAGCGATAGTAGAAGTGGCGGCCCTGTACGCAGGGGCCGACGAGCGCCGGTGGCCGGAACACGCCCGCGCACTCGCCACCGGCGTGGTCGCGGACGCTGTTGTAGACCACGCCCCAGCTCGATTCCGCTCGGAGGAGGTCGCCGAGTGCCTGTGGCGCCGTGTAATCGTGCGGGTCGTAGACCGCGGGCCATTGCGACTGCTGTCCGCGCAGATCGTGGAGATGGGCGTGGAGCGGTGCGAGGTACTCGCGCATCTCGAGGTCGATCGGTTCGAACCCGCCCTGGCGCAGGAAACGTTCGCGATGGTAGACGGTCTCGGCGATCGCGGTGGCGGGGCTGGCGGTGCAGTAATAGACCCCGACCTCGCCAGCGCTGAAACGTGATATGCCGGGATGGGTGAAGGCCGCCATGATCGGTGTCGTGCCCGGTCCGGCGATGCGGTCTTCCGGATGGACGAGATCGAGATCTCCCGCCTCGTCGGTCAGTCGCTCGTTGGTCTGCGATTCGAGTTCGAGCACCCATTCGAGGTCTTCGGGCGAGGCCACGTCGTCGAAGACGCCCACGGGGGGATAACGACTGGAGACGATCCGTACTGACTGCGTCCAGTCGACAAGGCTGAGCGGCAGTTCGCTCGGGGACGGGATCGACACGTTTACCAGCCACGCTCTCCGTCGAGCCAGCGGCGGACCCGGTAGAGGTCGGAGACGCGGCCGCGCAGCATGACGTCGAGCGGCGTGGCGCCGTGGCAGAGCGGGGAGGTGTTCTCCCGGCGCAGGAACAGGCGCCGCTGGCGTTCGTCCGGTACCAGGATCTGCAGCGCCTTGTAGATGCCCAGGATGTAGGACAGGCGTTCTTCCAGGTCACGGCTTACCGTCGCGCTGCCGGGCGCCTTCTTCCACCGATGATAGGTGGAGCGCGATACGCCGCCCAGCAGGATCCGGCCCTCGTCGACGGTGATCCGGAGCTTGTCGAAGATATTGAACACGGTCCGAAGGCCGGCTTCGGCGCGGCGGTCTTCGTCGGTCGGTGACCGGGTCGGCTGGTCGAGGGCGGCTGCACGGGCCATCGTGGCGATCCCTGTGGATAAGGCCTGATGGCAGAATAGCAAAGTATCCTGCAATGGTACATATTCGGCGATCTGACTCGCAGTGAGACTCGACGGTACAGCCGCAAGTATCACGCCGTATCGGGCCCGGGTCCTGAGCCATCCGCTCCGCGCGGGCCGTCAACTGCTGGCGTGGAGCCCCATCTGCCAGAAGGCGGCTTCGAGCTGTACGGCCTTGGTGAAGATGCCCTTGAGTTGTGGCCACCGGGGTGACTGCGCCGGGTCGTCGCCGATGCGGCGCGCGGCGACGCGGTCGATATAACGCATCGCGGCGCGGCTGACCTCCTGGAATTCCTCGCCGCCGTACATCTCGATCCAGTCGCGGTACGGGTTGCCTTCGAGCACGGTGTTCGGGTCGGCGAGCAGCCGCGCGCCGATCTCGCCATAGCCGCAGGAGCACGGGGCGAGGGCCACGAGCAGATCGAGCTGGTCGCCGGCCATGCCCGTATCCAGCACGTAGCGCGTGTAGTTGAGGTTCGCCGGGTCCTCGGGTGTCGCCAGCATGTCGTCCTCGCTCAGGCCCCACTTCTCGCAGTAGTCGACGTGCAGCTTCATCTCGGTGTTGAGCAGGGCGTCGACCGCGCCGGCCGCCTCGCGCATGTCGGCGAGCGTCTCGCTCTTGTAGACGGCGAGGGCGAAGGCGCGCGTGTACTGCGCGAGGAAGAGGTAGTCCTGAATCAGGTAGTGGCGGAAGCACGGCGCGGGCAGCGTGCCCTTCGCGATCTGGTCGACGAAGGCATGCTCGGTGTACGCCTGCCAGGCCTGCGGGCAGGCGGCTCGGAGCAGCCCGACCGTGCTGTTGGCCTCGATCGGGCCCGGAATGGTGAATTCGGTCATGGTGTTGCGTCGGTTCGGTTGCTTCGCGTGTTCGCCCCTCATGTTGTGGTGGGTGCGGGGTTTGTGTCGACCGTTGGCCCGCCGTGTGGCGCCGCGGGGCATGCGGGATGTCGATGTCCCGGATTCCGCCTGCAGTTGCATCCGGGCTACGTGGGACGGGGCAGGGTGCACCGGTACTTGGCAGCGGCGGGGTTCCGACCCAGGATCGAAGCTGGAGGAACACTTCTCCCGACAACCCCGATTCGGGGAAGGAGGTCGACGTGCGTATCACCCTCTCACTGATCAAGGCCGATGTGGGATCGATCGGTGGGCACACGCAGCCGTCCGGGCCCATGCTCACGGCGGTGCGCGAAGCGGTGGACGGAGCCGTCCAGTCCGGCATGCTGCTCGATGGCTTCGTGTCCTGCACCGGGGATGACATCGCCATCCTGATGAGTCACACCCGGGGCGAGAACGCCCCGGAAATCCACGAGTTCGCCTGGAATGCCTTCCTGTCCGCGACCGAGCGGGCCCGCGAGGCGGGTCTCTATGGCGCCGGGCAGGATCTGCTGACGGACGCGCCTTCGGGCAACGTGCGCGGTGCCGGGCCAGGCGTCGCCGAACTCGAGTTCGAGCACACGCTGGAGAAGCCGCGGCCGGCGGAGTCGTTCATGGTGTTCGCCGCGGACAAGTGCGGCCCCGGTGCCTACAACCTGCCGCTGTATTTCACGTTCGCCGACCCGATGTATTGCGCCGGGCTCATGCTGCCCAAGATGATCAAGGGCTTCACGTTCCGCATTATCGATATGGAGCGCACGGACGCGGACTGGGTAATCGAGCTCAATGCGCCCGAGGACGCCTACCACATCGCGGCGCTCTTACGGGACAACGAGCGCTACGCGATCGAGAGCATCCATTCGCGGACGTATGACGCCAAGGCGGTGAGCGTCTCGGCGCAGCGGCTGCACGCGATCGCCGGTGAGTACACGGGTAAGGATGATCCGGTCGCCATCGTACGCAACCAGGGTATCTTCCCGGCTCCGGAGGAGTTATTGCTGCCCTATGGCAAGGCCCACTACGTCGGCGGCGATGCACGCGGTTCGCACAACATGCCGCTGATGCCGGTGCCGACGAATACGCCCGTGACCGGTCCGTACTGCCTGCCCGTGGTGAGCTGCCTCGGGTTCTCGCTGGATGCCGAGGGCCGCTTCTCGCACGAGGCCGCGGACTTCTTCGACAACCCGGCGTGGGAGACCACGCGGCACAAGGCGCAGCAGAAGGCCTTCGAGATGCGCGACCAGGGCTGGTCCGGGCCGGCGATGCTGCCCTATAAGGAGCTGGAGTACGGCGGCTTCCGCGATACGCTCGAGGCGTTGTCGGAGCGGTTCGAGGCGCGAGGTTGAGCCTCGGCGCAGCGGATCGACATGGCCCCCAGGTAGGTCGGCTTGCGACCGAAGGGAGCCAGCCGGCGGTGAGGGCACGGAGATGCGGGTTGCCGGCTGTTGCCTTCGGCAAAAGCCGGCCTACGGAGCGTGTGGGTTGCCTGGACATCGAACGGGATGAGTGACGATGCGGATCTGTACGATCGGCTATGAGCGGGCCGCCTTCGAAGATTTTGCGGCGACGCTGGTTGCTGCAGGCGTGACGTCGGTAATCGACGTACGCGCGGCGCCGCATTCCCGCCGGCGCGAGTTCGCGTTCAAGCACCTGGGGCCGGAGCTGGCGGAATACGGGATCGGCTACGAGAGCTGGCCGGAGCTGGGTACGCCGGCGGAGGGCCGGGCCGCGGCGAAGCGGGGGGATATGGCGGGTTTTGCGCGGATATTCGAGGAACAGCTTGCCAGTGGGGCTGCAAGGACGGCGCTGGATGCGCTGCTTGAACGGATGGCCGTCGATCGGCCGTGCCTCATGTGCTATGAGCGGGATCCGGCGCATTGCCATCGCACGTTGATCGTGGAGCGGTTGCGGGCGCGCGCGGAGGTGGATGTGCGGGATCTGTTCGTGGAGTCGTCGAGTACGTGATTCCGCTTACGGGGGAATCCGGATACCGCGAGGCCGGCATAGGGCGTACCCTGGGATCAGCTTTGGGCAGAAGCTGATTCGTTTAGCTTGGGGGGGCGGTTCTCGCCCCCGCTTTTTCCCCTCCTGTATCGGTTGCGCACGACGGGCATAATCGGTGTTGTCGCGTCGTGTTCTCCTCGCGGGCGTCCTGCCGGTCGCCAGGCGCACCCGCTGCGCGCTTCGATCGCCGTCCCCGGACTGACGCGCGTTCCCCCTGATCGTTCGATCGGGGCCATTCTGGATTGGAGATTGCCGGTATGCAGGTGTTGCCCGTCACGTTGGGACTGATCGCCATCACGGTCGGGATTTCGCTGTTTGCATGGCAGCAGCCGGGCTGGATGCAGCGATTGATTTACTGGCCACCGGCGGTGAATCGAGGGGAGTGGTGGCGGTTGCTGACGCACGGGTTTATTCACGCGGATGGCGCGCATCTGTTCGTGAATATGCTGGTGCTGTTCTTCTTCGGCTCGACCATGGAGCGGGTACTGACCGGGCCGATCGGGTCGGTCGGGTACGCCCTGTTCTATCTGGGCGGGATCGTGGTGGCGATCCTGCCGACGCATTTCCGGCATATGCGGGATTCTTCCTATCGCAGCCTGGGCGCTTCGGGGGCGGTTTCGGCGATGCTGTTCGCCTACATCCTGTTGCAGCCCTGGTCGATGCTGATCGTGATGGTCGTGCCGATGCCGGCGATCGTGTTTGCGGTGGGGTATGTCTGGTATTCCGTGTGGGCGGATCGGCGGGCCGGTGACAATGTGAATCATGGGGCGCACATGGCGGGTGCGGCGTGGGGTGTCGTGTTCATGCTGGCTCTGGAGCCGCGGTTGTTGGCGCGGTTTGTCGAGCGCTTGGCGAATCCGCCGTGGTTGGGGTAGCCGGGTTTCGGGGCGATCCGTGGACCTGGAGATGCGGTACAGCGGCTGCGCGCGTTCGGACGGAGCCCGAAAACGCGCCTACGGTGGGGCGGTCATCTCGCGGGTTGTGGAGGCGCGTAGGGCGGCTTTTCCGGCGGGGGACGGCCGGCATTTTGTCCCCGGAATTCCATGACGGTTGATGTGCGTTTGAGCGTGGTCGTGCCGGCGCATGATGAGGCGGAAGAACTTCCGGCCACGCTCGCAGGATTGCACGCCGGGTTGGTCGCGGCCGGTGTCGGGTACGAGATCCTCGTGGTCGATAACGCGTCGACGGATGAAACGGCCGGTGTGGCTGTGGAGGCCGGGGCGCGGGTGGTGCATGAGCCATATCGACAGATCAGCCGGGCGCGGAATACCGGCGCGGCGGAGGGGTTGGGTGAGTGGCTGCTGTTCGTGGATGCGGATACGTGGCCGTCGCGGGCATTGCTCGAAACCGCGTTGCGCCTTCTGGATGAGGGGGCCTGTGGCGGCGGCGCGATCGTGGCGATGGATGCGCTGCCGAACCGCGTCTATCGATGGGGTGTTGTGGCCTGGAATCGCCTGGCGCGGTGGATGGACCTGGCGGCCGGGTGTTTCGTGTTTGTCCGGCGTGATGCGTTCGAGGCGGTGGGTGGGTTCGATACGCGGTATTTCGCGGGCGATGAGGTGATTCTTTCGCGGCGGCTGCGGCGTTGGGGGCGGATGCATGGACGGCCGTTCGTGGTTATCGACGACCCACCGGTGGCGACCTCGTCACGCAAGGCGGAGTGGTTTTCGCCGGCGCAGCATCTTCTGACGATGTTGATGGTGGTGTTGTGCCCGCCAGTCATGCGGAGTCGGCGATTGATGTGGTTCTGGTATCGGCGGTCGGGTCGGAAATGTGGATCACGCGAGCGCGGGGAAAACCTCAGGTAGGCGCGTTTTCGCCGAAGGCGAACGCGCGCATTGCGCGTTTTCGGACTCTCAAGCGCTTCCGGCGTGCCGCGCGCATTCGACCGGTGCGGTGGCGCCGGTCGAAGACGCGCCTACGATCCGCGGCCGGTCGCCAAGCGGTTTTGCAAGAACGTGGGCCGGGCTACGGGGTCAGTCGTGTTCCGAGCTGGATTCCGAACGGGGTGCGGGATTGGGGAATTGGAACGAACTGTAGCGCACGACGAGGTTCGCCAGGGCGAGCATCAGGATGGCGCCGCAGACGTACAGGATGTCCATGCTGGGATCGTGGCTTTGCTGGACATCGTCCAGCAGCATGCGCACGAGGGCGGTGATGGCGACGTAGATCAGGAAGCGCACCGGCATGTGCTGGGTCTTGAAGTAGATGCCGACCATCGCGCCGAGTTCGAGGTAGATGAACAACAGCAGGATGTCGTGGATCGAGGCGCCGCCCGCGAAGGCCATGTCGAGGAAGGCCATGACCGCGGACCAGACGATGGTGCCGCCGATGGCGAACAGGGCGAGATAGTGGAAGCCATCGACCAGGAAGTTGCCGACGGTGTCGGAAGTGCTGTGGAGTTTCCGGTCCAGGGCGTTGGTCCGGCGTTCGAGCTTGGCCATGATGTCCCTCCCGCGCGTGTTGTCCCGCGTGCGCCCGGCTTCCGTTCCGCCGGTGGCTGGTGTCCGTTGCCGGGCGCCGCGGTGGTCGTGCTCAGTCGTCCGCGAAGCGGATGTTCGGGAAGCCGGTCGGCAGTGCGTCCTTGCGCGTCAGGCCGGCTGCGGTCCGGCGGGCGATCTCGCGGTACGTGATTGCCGTCTGGCTGTCCGGGTCCGCGATGACCGTCGGCTCGCCGCTGTCCGCCTGGATGCGGATGGCGCTCTGGATCGGCAGCTGGCCGAGCAGCCGCACGCCGTAATCCTTCGCCATCTGCGCGCCGCCTTCCTCGCCGAAGATCGCTTCGGCGTGTCCGCAGTTGCTGCAGATGTGCATGCTCATGTTCTCGACGATGCCGAGGACGGGCACCGAGACCTTCTCGAACATCTTGAAGCCCTTGCGGGCGTCGAGGACGGCGATGTCCTGGGGCGTGGTGACGATCACGGCGCCGGCCAGCGGGACCTTCTGCGCCAGCGTGAGCTGGATGTCGCCGGTACCCGGGGGCAGGTCGACGATCAGGTAGTCGAGGTCGCCCCAGTTGGTGCTGTAGAGCATCTGCTCGAGGGCCTGGGTGACCATCGGGCCGCGCCAGATCATCGGGCTCTCGGTATCGACCAGAAAGCCGATCGACATGGCTTTGACGCCGTGGTTTTCCATCGGTTTGAGGATCTTGCCGTCGGTGCTCTCCGGCTTGCCCGAGATGCCGAGCATCTGCGGCTGGCTGGGGCCGTAGATGTCGGCATCGAGTACGCCGACACTGGCGCCTTCCGCGCGCAGGGCAAGGGCCAGGTTCGCGGCGGTGGTCGATTTGCCGACGCCGCCTTTGGCGGAGGCCACGGCGATGACGTTCTTGATCTTCTCGAGGCTGTTGGATTCGGTCTGGACTTCACCCGCGACGATCGTCGAACTGAAGCGGATGTCGGCTTTGGAGACGCCCTCGACCGCCTCGATGTGCTCGCGCAGGGCGGCGGTGCGCTCTTCACGCACGGTGTTCATCGGGAAGCCGACGCTGATCTCGACGCGGACGTTGTCGCCGTAGATGTCGATGGCGTCGACGCAGCCGCCGTCGACGTAGTTCTGGTCGAGATCCGGGTCCGTGAAGCCGGCGATGGCCTTCTCGATCTGGTTGCGGTCGGGTTCGCTCACTGCGGGTGGCCTCCGTGATGGTGTTGTGCGGTGATGGTCGCGGTTGTGCCGCTCCGGGCCTCGGGACATGGAGGGGGCCGGGGATTGATTGCGCACATGGTACCAGTCTCGGCGGTATGGGGCTGCGGGCGCGTTGGTGGGGGTGGAGGTGCCGGCATTGCCCGGCGCCAGGGCGCGGAACGGATTCGAGCGGGAGGGGACGCCGGGCAAAGCCGGTCTACGTTGGTTTCCTCCGGCGTGATCATCATTGCGAGCGAAGTAAAGCAATCCAGCGCCTGCAGGGCGTTGGGCGCGTGTCGCCGGATAAGGGTGTCTTGCGGATTTGGCCGGGACTGCCGTGAGGCGCCACGCACGGTTACATGCGGTGCAATTGCTGGGTTGCCGCGGTCGCTTCGCTCCCTCGCAACGACGGGCCGGTCGAGTCGAGTGCGTAGGCCGGTTTGCGACCGTAGGGAGCCAGCCGGCGATTTCGCCATGGTGACACCGGGCTGCCGGCTGTTGCCTTCGGCAAAAGCCGGCCTACGTGTGGTGCGGATGCGGGGTGAACGGGCGGGCGAATGCGTTAAGGTTGCGTGGTGTTGGTTTGGCGTGGAGTGATGTGATGGAGGTGCCGGCGTTGCCGTCCGGGATCGAGCTGGTGCAGCTCGAGCGGGGGGAGAGTGTGCGGGAGGAGGCCATTCGGCGGGCGCGCGAGGGCGCGGCCGAGGGCATGTTCGTGGTCGTGGAGTCGCCGTCGCGGGCGTACGCCCGGCACGGCCGGGAATGGCTCCTGCCGGACGATCCGGGGCTGCATGGCGCGTTCGTGCTGCGGCCGGAGCTGCCCGCCACGGAATGCGTGGAGCTGGCCACGGTGGCGGCGGTGGCGCTGGGATCGGCCGTGAGCGAGTTCGTGCAGCCGATGACGGAGCTGCATTACCGCTGGCCCAACGATGTCCTGCTGAATGCGGGCAAGGCGGCCGGCGTGTGGATGGATGCCGGCGGGTCGCCGGAGTCGCTGGACTGGCTGGTGATCTCCTGGGTGTTGAATACGGCGTCGTCGCCGGACTCTCTGGGCCACGATGCGGCCTCGATTGCCGTTGAGGGGGCTGCGGAGACGTTTGATCCGGGTGAGATCGTGCGCGCCATCGCCCGGGAGTTCGTGGCCTCGATCACGACCTGGGATCAGACGGGATTCGAGCCGGTGTTACGGCAGTGGAGCGTGCGGATTCCCGTGGGGGATTCGACCGCGGTGGAATTGCATGATGGTGAGCGCGTCGAGGGTGTCGTGGAGCGGATCGACGAACATGGCGGGCTGGTGTTGCGCACAGCAGATGGTGAGCGGTCGCTGGCTTTGAACGACTTCTACGGGTTGCCGACGGAGACGGTATGAGTGTGGAGCCGGGTGTGCGTTGCGTGGAACCGGATCTGGGAGACGTGCCGATCCATCGTGACCAGGGCGGCGATTACGCGCTGGACGATATTCCGGAGCTGTTCAACCTGGGGCGGCTGGAATCGGGCCCTGATGATGCCGTCGTTCGTGTGGCGTTGAGCGCGGACGAGATCCGTGAACTGAAGGTGATGTCGGATGCGTACAGTTTCGATTTCGAGGTCGGATTGATTGATCTGTGCGTGGATCTGTATCGGTTTGCGAGTGAGCGGCGGGAGAAGGCGTTCGTTTTCGAGCAGACGTTTTAGCGGGGACGGATGGCAGGGCTAAGGGCTAAGGGCTAAGGGCTAAGGGCGGAGCCGTTCGTAGGCGCGTTTTCGCCGAAGGCGAACGCGCGCGGTTATGTTTCTGCGCGGAATCTATCGCCGGGACGCGCCTACGCGGCGAATTCTGAACCGTGGTTGCCGGTGCGATCGCGAGCAAGCTCGCTTCTACAGGGAAAGCGTGCGTACGGGAGATGTGCGTTCCGGGCGTGCGCGGATTCGGGTATCCCATGTAGGCCGGCTTTTCCCGGCGCCTTTTGGGCGTCAGGCATCCATCATTATCGGCCGCCGGGGAATGCCGGCGTTGCGCGGTGGGATCTTTCGGGCCGGTTTGTATCGTCGTGGACCGCGCAAAGCCGGCCTACGTATGGGGCGGCCTTCCCCGGCGCCCGTTGCGTGTCAGGTATACATTGTTATTGGGTGCCGGGGAATGCCGGCATTGTGCGGTGAAATTCTTTGGGCCGGTCTGTATTCTCATGGAGCGCGCAAGGCCGGCCTACGCCCGAGGGCGACGTACGTTGTTGGCCGAGCACAAAAAAATCCCGGCCGGGATGGGATCCTCGGCCGGGATGTTTTTTCTTTTTCTTCCGTTTTATGAAGAGCGGGGTCTTGTGGCGCCGCTGGTGACCGGTCCGGGGCTGGCCTGGGACGGTGGGCGTTCGATGCGGTTCTCCTTGCGGAGTTGCTCGAGCCACAGGTCGTGGTGTTCCGCGGCCCATTCTTCGCTGACGTAGCCGGTGGCCATGCCTTCGAAGGCGCCCTCGGTGCCGGCGGTGCCGATGTAGATGTGGCCGAAGGCGAGGGCGATCCAGGCGATGCCGACCCCGGCGTGGATCAGGTTCGCGAGCTGCATGGTGCCGCGGTCCTGGCCGAAGCCCGGGAAGTCGAGGATCAGGCCGGTGATGCACACGGCGCCGCCGCCGACGACGATGAACCAGAACCAGACCTTCTCACCGCCATTCATGCGCCCGGCCGATGCGTGCTGCTTGCCCATGCCACCGGCCTTGCGGAACCAGTCCAGATCCACCTTGTTGGGGATGTTGTGTCGCACCCAGGCGATGATCATCACCAGCACGGCGGCGGTGAACACGGGGCCGATGAAGTTGTGCAGCAGCTTCGAGAAATCGGCCCAGACCGCGAAGCCGGCGTGACCCATCAGGGGGATCAGGACGGCGCGGCCGAACAGCAGGCTGAGACCGGTGATCGCGAGGATGATGAACGAGATCGCCGTAACCCAGTGCAGTACGCGCTCCCAGGCCCGCCAGCGCAGGATCTTCTTGCCGGACAGTGGCTGATCGATGCGATTGCGGCCGTGGACGGCGTGGAAACCACCGATCGCCAGCAATGAGATGGCCATGAGCCACGGCAGGATGCCGGCGATCGGCCCGTTGCGCAGGTTGCGCCAGTTCTCGCCGCCGTTCTGGATCAGGCTGTTGGTGACATAGGGGCCCGAGGCCGATGTATAGCCTTCGGAGCCCTCGCGGACGTTACTCCAGGTCTCGCCGCGTGGATTGGTTTCCCACGCGGCCTCGTCCTGGGCGTAGGCCACGTATACGTAACCGCTGAGCGGGGCGGTCATCGCACCCACCAGGATCAGGACGAGACTCCAGATCATGGCGCGGCGATGCGCTTTTTTCGCCCGTCCGGTCGGCTGGGGTGATGCAGTGGTCATAACCGTATCCCCTTACTGGTAGGCACCAGCGTAGTTTTCGAGCCGGTCGCGCAGTGCCTGTTTCTGTTCGGCGCTGCGGGTGCGCTCGGACTCGAGTTTCTCCGCCTGGCTGCCCGAAACCCATGGTTCGGATATTGAGCCGGAACAGCCCGCCAGCATCAGAATGGCGATCCCGATCCCGGCGGCGCGTGCGAGGTTGTGCGTCATGGCGCGTGTCCTCCCGTGCTTTACCGGTCGGTGGCCGCGGTCTCGAAACGCTGGTCGAGTTCTTCGCGGAGATCCCCGGACTCGAGTTTATCGAGCAGCGGGTCCTTATCGCCCTTGTAGACACCGGGCTCGTATTGGTTCGGCGTCACGTCTTCGTAACAGCCGGCCAAGGCGAGCGGCGCCGCCAGGGCCAACGCAAATATTGCGTAGCGGCTCATGGTCCTCCCCCTTTTGGGCGTCACTCAGACGCCCGCGCCATAGGCCTTCTGCCAACCCCACGTATCGGGACGGCCGGAACGCTGCATTACGCGCTTGAGATAGATATCGGCGACCAGTTCGCCATCGCCGGCGAGCAGGGCCTTGGTCGAGCACATCTCGGCGCAGGCCGGCAGCTTGCCTTCCGCGACGCGGTTGGAGCCGTACTTCTCGTATTCCGCGTTGCTGTCGTCTTCTTCCGGACCGCCGGCGCAGAACGTGCACTTGTCCATCTTGCCGCGCTGACTGAACGCCGACTCCTCCGGGAACTGCGGCGCCCCGAACGGGCAGGCGTAGAAGCAGTACCCGCAGCCGATGCACAGGTCCTTGTCGTGCAGGACCAGACCGTCGGTGGTGGTGTAGAAGCAGTCCACCGGGCAGACCGCGGCACAGGGCGCGTCGGTGCAGTGCATGCATGCCACCGATACCGATTTCTCGCCGGGTTCACCGTCATCGAGGGTGATCACGCGCCGGCGATTGACACCCCAGGGGACCTCGTTCTCGTTCTTGCAGGCGGTGACGCACGCGTTGCATTCGATGCAGCGTTCGACGTCACAGAGAAACTTCATTCGTGCCATGTCGATACTCCTGCCAGCGGCGCGTTACGCCGTCGTGATCTCGCAAAGGGTCGCCTTGGTCTCCTGCATCTGAGTGACCGAGTCGTACCCGTATGTGGTCGCGGTGTTGCAGGCCTCGCCGCGGATGATCGGCGCGGTGCCCTCGGGGTAGCGATCGACCAGATCCTGCCCCTGGAACCAGCCGCCAAAGTGGAACGGCGTCCAGACCACGCCCCGGCCGACACGCGGTGTGACCATCGCGTGGACCTTGATGCGGCCGCCTTCAGGACCCTCGAGCCAGACCCATTGGCCGTTCTTGACGCCGCGGTCGTTGGCGTCCGCCGGGTTGATCTCGACGAACATCTCCTGCTGCAGCTCGGCCAACCAGGGGTTGGAGCGGGTTTCCTCGCCGCCGCCTTCGTACTCGGTCAGACGCCCGCTGATGAAGGCCAGCGGATAGTCGCCCGAGTAGTCGGTGGACTGGATCGAGGCGTAAGCCGTCGGCAGCCGCCAGAAGGCCTTGCGGTCCTCGTAGGTCGGGTACTGCTCGACCAGGTCGTAGCGCTGCGTGTACAGCGGCTCCCGGTGCACCGGCACGGGGTCGGGGAACTGCCACACGATGCAGCGCGCCTTGGCGTTACCGAAGGGCGCACATTCGTGCTTGATGGCGACCCGCTGGATACCGCCGGAGAGGTCGGTCTTCCAGTTGACGCCGTCGAGTTTGGCGCCCGCGGTGCCCGGGTCGAAGCTCATCTCCTCGAAATTCGACTCGTCGTCGACGCCGGCAACGGACTTGATGGTCTGGATTTCCTCACTGGTGAGTTCCGTGTGCCATCCGAGCTCGCGCAGCATCTTGAACGTGAACTCCGGATAGCCGTCATCGAGGTCGGAGTCCTTCGAGTACGCGCCCTCGGCCAGCAGGTTCTGGCCCTGGTATTCCGTGCCGAAACGGGCGCGGAAGGTGAGGCCGCCCTGCGATACGGGCTTCGAGGTGTCGTAGAGGACCGGTGTGCCCGGGTGACGCATCTCCGGCGGTCCCCAGCAGGGCCAGGGGAGGCCGTAAACCTCGCCGTCGAGATCCGTACCTTCGGCCCGCAGCGTTGTCGTGTTGAAAGCACCGCGATTGGCCATGTGGGCCTTGAGCCGTTCCGGGCTCTGGCCGGTGTAGCCGATGGTCCAGGTGCCGCGATTGATCTCGCGGAGTGTGTCCTCGGGGCTCGGCATGCCGTCTTCGATCTTGATGTTCTTGAACATCTGATCGGCGAAGCCGAACTTCTGCGCGAAGAGGTACAGCACCTCGGCGTCGGTCTTGGACTCGAACAGCGGGTCCACGACCTTCTCGCGCCACTGCAGCGAGCGGTTCGACGCCGTGACCGAGCCGGCCTGCTCGAACTGCGTGCAGGTCGGCAGCAGGTAGGTGTCGTTCTTGCGCTCGCTCATGACGGCCAGGTGCGTCGGGTAGGGGTCCGAGACCACCACCAGCTCGACCTCTTCGAGCGCCTTCTTCATCTCCGGCCCGCGGGTCTGGCTGTTCACGGCGTGCCCCTGGAAGAAGATCGCGTGGAACTTGTCCTTCTGCGACAGGTTCTCGCGGTCCTCGAGGATGCCGTCGATCCAGCGCGACACCGGCATGCCCGGGATGTTCATGGTGTAGGCCATCTGGCCGCCACCGGAATCGTACTGCTGCTCGGTATCGAAGCGGCCGCGGATGTACTCGTAGTCCACATCCCAAACCCGGGACCAGTGTCGCCATGCGCCCTCGGAGAGGCCGTAATAGCCGGGCAGGGTATGGCAGTTCGGGCCGACGTCGGTCGCGCCCTGGACGTTGTCGTGGCCGCGGAAGATGTTGGCACCGCCGCCTTCCTTGCCGATGTTGCCCAGCGCGAGCTGCAGGACGCAGTAGGCGCGGGTGTTGTTGTTGCCGATGTGATGCTGCGTGCCGCCCATGCACCACACGATCGTGCCGGGGCGGTTCTCGGCGAGCGTCTTCGCCGCCTGGAACATCTCTTCCTCGGGGACGCCGGTAACGTCTTCGACGACGTCCGGGGTCCACTTCGCGACTTCCTCGCGGATATCATCGAGGCCGAAGACGCGGGCGTTGATGTACTCGCGATCTTCCCACTCGTTCTCGAACACGTGCCAGAGCAGGCCCCAGATGAAGGCGACGTCGCTGCCCGGGCGCAGGCGCATGTACTGATCTGCGTGCGCCGCGGTGCGCGTGAAGCGCGGGTCGACGACGATCATGCGGGCGCCGTTCTCCTTGGCCCGGAGGATGTGCTGCATCGCGACCGGGTGCGCTTCGGCGGCGTTCGAGCCGACGAAGATCATCGACTTGCAGTTATGCATGTCGTTGTAGGAGTTCGTCATCGCGCCATAGCCCCAGGTGTTGGCTACGCCCGCGACCGTGGTCGAGTGGCAGATGCGCGCCTGGTGGTCGATGTTGTTCGTTCCCCAAAAGGCGGCGAACTTGCGCTGCAGGTAGGAGCCTTCGTTGCTGGCCTTGGAGGAACCGCACCAGAACACCGAGTCGGGTCCGGATTTCTCGCGGATCTCGAGCAGCTTGTCGCCGATCTCGCTGACCGCCTGATCCCAGGACAGGCGCTTCCATTTGCCGTCGACCAGTTTCATCGGATATTTGACGCGTTTCTCGCCGTGGCCGTGCTCACGCACCGAGGCGCCCTTGGCGCAGTGCGCGCCGAGGTTGAGCGGCGATTCGAAGTCCGGTTCCTGACCGGTCCACACGCCGTTCTGCACTTCGGCCATCACACCGCAGCCCACGGAACAGTGGGTGCAGACCGAGCGGCGGACTTCCGTCTCGACGCCGGCCTTGGGTGCGGTGTCCATGCGTTCGGCTTCGGCCCGACGCATCATGCCCGGGCCGAGCCCGGCGGCCATGGCGACGCCACCGGCGGTGATGCCCGAGCGGCGGAGGAATTCGCGCCGGTTGATGCCCGCACCGCCGTCAGGCGTGGTGTTGGCGATCTCTTCGGCGCCCGGGACGCTGCGCTTGCGGATCAGTTTCATGGTGACCTTCTCCCCTCGGGCCGGCTCAGCCGCGCGCCGTCTCGTAGTACTTGCGGATGTGATCCGTCTCGACGTAGCCCTGACTCGACGGGACTTCCACCGCCGTCGTCTGGGCCTGTGCTTCGGAGCCGTACCGCAGAATCAGTGCGCCGGTGCCGGCGGCGACGCCGAGCCCGGCGACGCTGCGAAAGAATGCTCTGCGGGAGCCACGGACCTGCTTCTGTCGCTCTTTCATGACTTCGATACTCCGCTGTGAGATGCGGTCGTGCGGGGCGCCTCGGCCCCGAGCCAACCGCGCTCGAACTCGACGAAGGCCGCACCCAGGCGGCCGACTGAACGGTAGAAATCGGCACTGTGTGCCGTCTGCATGTCGGCAAAGAAGTCCGGCATCCAGGAATCGATATGCTCGCTGAAGAAAATCCGCTGCGTGGACTCGTCCTGCCCCTCCGAGGGGTCCGCCAGCAGGCCCATCACCTCGGCGATCGCGGCGGCGTGATCCTCGGGCTCGCTCACGCTCTGCTGGCGCTCGAAACCGAGCAGGGCCAGGTCGCGGCGCAGGGCGACGAGGGGGCGGTCCATCAGGAAGCCGGTGCGATACCAGGAGGCATAGGGGACGAGTTCGCCGCGCCCGATACCGATGAAAAGGTCGTGGAATTCGTCGTCGAGCGGGCCTTGCTCGACGTGGCTGGCGGCGGTGGCGACGGCCGACCAGGCCTGGCCCAGTTCCCCGGGGTCGGAGTCCTCGTCCACGGAGGACGAGCCGGTCTGGGCGAGATGCGTGAGTAAGGAGGGATCGGGCGTACTTCGGAGCGCAGCGGCGAGGGCAAACCAGGTCACCGAGCGGAACACGGGGACCGAACTGCCCGGTGGAGGTGCCTCTACTTCACTGATGGTCTGACTGAACGTCATCGCATTTCCAGCGAACTGATGGTTCAAACATAAAACGTTTGTAACGGCCTGGCAAATGGATTGGCCACAATCGGTTTTTGCAAATAGGAGTTATTCGCATCGTGTAAAACGTGTATATGTTCCCTTCACGATCACCGATCCGAATATGTAAAAAAAACATTCTGGAACAAAAATTCGCGCTCATTAGTTGTTGACGTTGATCGAGCCCTGATCGCGCATCATCGCCTTCACGCGGCAGTCTTCGCAGAGCCAGAGGCGGCGGCGGGCCGCCTCGTCGGCGAACATCCAGTGCTGGGCGAGGCGTTCCTCCATGCGCTGGATGACCTTGACCGGCGCAAACGCCTTGCCACAGCCGGGGCACTGGTGCATCTCTTCTTCATTGAGTACGCGCTCTTCCGGTTCGACCTGGGCGGCGAAATCGATCCGTGGCTGCAGGACGATCGCGTCTTCGGGGCAGGTGGTCTCGCACATGCCGCACTGTACGCAGCGATCCTCGCGGAACTTGAGCTTCGGTTCGTCACCGCCGCCAAGTACGGCCTGGGTCGGGCAGACGGAGACGCAGGCCATGCACAGGGTGCAGGCGTCCTGGTCCACTTCGATCGTGCCAAGCGGTGACGCGGCGGGCAGCGCCTGGACGGTCGCGGTCGCGCCGGTCTGCCGATACAGGTGTTCGATGGCCCGGCGCATGCGTGCACGCTTGTCGCCGAGCCCGGCGAACGTAGCGGGTTCTCCGATCACGGGGGCGGCGTCACCGGTGAGGGCGCTTTCGTCGCCGCCGATGTCGACGATCCCGAGTCGCTCGGCGGGAATGGCCAGACCGGCGAGAACAGCCTGTGCGACTTCCATCTGGTCGGCGGTCGCCGCCCGTTCCGATGGCGGCGTGTCGCCCGGCATCGCCAGGACGACGCGACCGGCGCCGAAGGCCAGCGCGGCCAGCCAGGCGTCGGGGCCGATGCCGCCCGTGTCTTCCACTTCCACCGGCAGGACCGACTCCGGCAGGTCCGTGCGCCATGCGGCCAGCGCGCTCGCGCCGGCCTCGGCGTCGTGGAACAGGACGACCGGATTGCTGCCGCCGGCCTCGCGGTAGCGGCGCAGCAGCCGGCGCAGTTCGTCGACGATCTGCTCGCCCGAGGGCGCCGTGTAGGTGATCGCGCCGGTCGGGCAGGCGGTCGCGCAGCTGCCGCAGCCTAGGCACAGGAACGGGTCCACCTCGATCCGCTCGCCGAGCGAGTGGATGGCTTCCGTGGCGCAGCTGTCGAGGCAGTTCGTGCAGCCGCTCTGGCCGCGGCTGCCATGGACGCAGAGGTTCGGGTCGTAATCGAAATAGCGTGGCTTGTCGAAATCACCGACGAGGTCCGGCAGACCGTCCAGCACTTCGGCGAGCGCGGTCTCGTCACCGGGCGCGAAATACCCCAGGGGCAACTTCTGGCGCCGGATCGCCGCCGGCCGGTCCAGGTCGACCACCAGATCGAAGGTCTCGGCCGGGTCGAGGCCAAAGCCTTTGCACAGGTCCAGGCTCTGCTCGCCATCGTGGATCGAGATGCGGAACGCGCCCAGATAGCCGTCTACCCCCTCGGGCCGCGCACGCAGCAGGCGCGGCCCGAAATCCTCGATATCCGGGCGTTCGAGCCGGTCGCTGTCGGGATCGGTCGCGAGTACACGCACATCGAGCGATCCGTCGATCCGGCGCGCGGCCGCGGTGGCGGTCTCGAGCGGGCCTTTTACGAGTACGCGGTTGCCCGCGTTATAGGTCACGAAGGCGATGGGTTCCGGCGTCGCGCCGTGCCCGTGTGGGGTGTTGCATGCGGCCGCCCGGGCCTGCCCGTCGGTCGAGTCCGCCGGCAGTGCCGGTATCGCATCAGGTGGTGTCATCGGTATCCCGGTTGGTTGCCGTTCGCGCCGTGCCGGTGGCCTCCGGCGCATCGTCGGCGGGTGTCTGGTCATCCGTCGTCTCTGCCTGCTGCGCGTCCGTTGCCGGCGTGGCGTCCGTATACTCGTCCGGGGCGTGCTCGGCCTCGTCCCCTTCGGCGGTCCGCGCACGCTCCGCCTCGGCATCGCGCTCGGCCTGCTCGGCCTTGTCCTGTTCGCGCTGGCGCAGGCGCTCGGTGTGGTGGCGCATATGAGCGGTCACGGTGTTGCCGAGCGACTGGAACTGGGTGTAGTCCTCGTCGTAATCATCGAGGCCGTCGCGCACATTGAATTCGGGCGCCGAGAACAGCCGGCGCATGGCGGCGCGGCGGAACGCGCTGGAAACGCGCTTCGTGAGGTAGACGCTGAAGTCGCTGTCGCGGTCGAGCGTGTCCGGGTGGGGGAGATCCGCCTCCGCGTCCGCCGCTGCCGTCTGCTGGGCGGATCCGCTCGCTTCGGGGTCGTCAACGTCCCCGTTGTCGGCAGCGGGCGCCTGCGCATCCGTGTCGACCGGCGCTTCTGTCGCTTCGGCCTCTTCCGCCGGGCGGCCGTGTTCGGCCTCGTGTTTGCGCCGGGACCAGCGTGCGAGGAAGGAATCCTCGCTCCGGGTACGCCTGGAGCGGCGGCTATTTCCGTCGCTGGGCATCTTCGGCCTCCGCGGCCCAGTTGCGACGCTGGCGTTTGTGGGGTTTGACGGGCCGGTAGTGCTTCATCACGAACTCTTCCAGTTCGGTGACCAGTTCGGCCGGCAGCGGTGCGGAAAACACGGTGTCGTCGGTTTCCATGTGCGCGCCGGCTTCGTCGTAGTTCGCGGTCACGACGAAGGGTTCGAGGTCGATGTCGTGCCCGGGACGGCAGATCACGCACAGCGAAGGATCGCGGCCCACGAGGTTGTACCAATAGCTCTCGGCGGCATCGCGGAACATGAACACGCGCAGACCGGCCCACTCGAAATCGTGTTGTCCCTCCGACTGGTGGACGAGACGGCGTTCGCGCTGCTCGGGCGGGTCCGTATCCGGCAGCACCGCCAGCAGTTCCCAGCGCGGGATGCCCCAGGGCGAGTCGGGGTTCTCGCTGCGGCGCATGAGTACGCGTACCGGCCGGATCTTCTCCGGCCGGCCCTGACCGGTGCGGCCGTTCATCGCTGCCACCTGGCTTTCGTTGCGGTCATGCCTCAGGCCTCCGGGATGATACGGACCACCGGATGCGGGTTTTCCCAGCTCGCCTGTGGCTGTTCATGGGTATGGAACTGTTCCTCGACGTTGTCGTCCTCGCCGATCGAACGTTCCAGCGACAGGATCGTATTGACGGGGCGCTCGCAGAGACGGTCGACGAATGCGAGTTCCTCTTCCGCCTGGGCGCGTGCGGCCGCCTCGTCGGGCGCGCCGAATCGATCGATGAACACGGCGGTCAGCCGGTCGAGGGCGGCCTGCCGGTCGGCGTCGTTGACCTCGGCGATCGTGACCAGCGTGCCCCAGCCGAGGGAATCGAGCCCGAGGAAGCCGCGGCGGAACGCCTCGGCCGAACTGCCGCCGAGGCGCTCTGGCGGCACGTCGTCGAAGGTGAACATGAAGGTGCCCGGCACCGCGAGTTCGCCGGCCCTGGCGGCGGGCAGGTAGACCTCTGCATCCGAGTCGTCGAGTCGCAGTATTCGCAGCAGGCGCAAGATATTCCCCAATGGTGCGTGGTTTCAGAGATACTCTTCGACCGATCCCGGCGTCAAGGTTCGGCGCGTCGATGCGCCGCGGGCGGACTGGTCATCAGCCGATCGCGTTCCCTGTAGGAGCGAGCTTGCTCGCGATCGTGTGATGACAGCTGCCACGTTCACACGCCCGGAAGATGCGCGGATTGCACCGACGGGTTTTCATTCACGCCGGGCATTGCCGCCAGGCGTGTGCGGGCACGATCGCGAGCAAGCTCGCTCCTACAGGGCTCTCCAGATCACCGCAGCTGGCTGTCCTTGCTGCCGCGGCGGTTGTACAGGCTGTCGCGGCCGTGTTCCCGGTCGTGTTCCTCCTGGCAGGCGACACACAGCCGCACGCCGGGAAGGGCCTGACGGCGGGCCTCCGGGATCGGGCGATCGCACTCCTCGCAATGGGTCAGGCTCTCGCCCTCGGGCAGGGCCGAGCGCGCCCGCTGGACCTCATCGTTGATGGTACTCTCGATCTGCTCGTGGACGTCGTCTTCGTCGCCGAAGCCCTTGGCCATGATGGTCTGTCCCGTCGTTTTGCCCCTGCGATTACACGGGCGGTATGCACCCGGTGCTCGCCCGGTCACCGCTACACAGAGGATAGGCCCGGCCGATGTGCGGTGCCAAGTCGCGCGGCCCGCGTGGACAAGTACGGCCGTGGTGCACGATCATGGTGTCGGGCATGGCCCGGGGAGGTCGACATGATCGGCGCGATCGCAGGCGATATCATCGGTTCCGTCCACGAAGGCGCGGGCACGAAGACGCTGGATTTCCCGTTGTTCCATCGCCGCTGTCGTTTCACGGATGACAGCGTGCTGACGGTCGCGAGCGCCGCCTGCCTTCTGGATGGCGGGGATTACACCGATTACTACCATGACTACTTCCACGCATGGCCCGATGCCGGCTTTGGCGGGAATTTCTTCCAGTGGGCCGCGGCGCGCGATCGGCAGCCGTATTACAGCTATGGCAACGGGGCAGCGATGCGGGTGAGCCCGGTCGGGTTCGCGTGCGGGACGCTGGAGGAAGTGCTGCGCGAAGCCGAGCGCAGCGCCGCCGTCTCGCACGATCATCCGGAGGGGATCCGCGGCGCACAGGCCACGGCGACGGCGATCTTCCTTGCCCGCCAGGGCGAGGAGAAACCCGCCATCCGGGCACGGCTGGAAGAGCTGTTCGACTATGATCTCGGCCGCACCCTGGACGAGATCCGCCCGCGCTACCGCTTCGACGTCTCCAGCCAGGGGTCCGTGCCGGAGTCGATCATCGCGTTTCTCGAGGCGGATGATTATGAGTCCACCATCCGCAACGCCATCTCGCTCGGCGGAGATGCCGACACCATGGCCTGTATCGCCGGCGGGATCGCGGAGGCGTGGTACGGCGGCGTGCCCGCCGAGATCCGCACGGGTGCCCTGGAGCGCCTCGACCCGCGTCTGCGGGCCGTCACGGAGCGGTTCGTCGACCGGCACGGCGGCGGCCCCGACGGAGACCCGGGCTGAGACCTGCTACGGGATGCCGTCCGATCCACCGTTATCAATGCCGGGGCGGTTCCGGGCGGGGCTCGGACTCCGTGACCGGGATCGACTCGGCTTCGCCCGTTTTCGCCGCTACTCTTGTCCCGGATAGTGGCGGTTCTCCGGGGTCGCGCTGTCCATAAACCGCGTATTGCCGCAGAAACCAGACCAGTGCGATCGCCTGCAGGACGACGGTTGCGGCGAAGGCGATCCGGTAGCCGGTCGGGTCGTATTGGCGCGTGGCCGGATCTTCCCAGCCGCTCAATACCCCGCCGATCGCCCACTGGATGGTGAATGCCGCCACGAATACCAGCACGTTCAGGGCGGTGTTCGCCCGACCGGCGAGATGCCGGCCGAAGTGGCGCGACACCAGTGAATAGCTGAGGCTGCCCGAGGTGGCGAGGAAGCCGAGCCCCAGAAGCAGCAGCCAGAGCATGGGACCGGTCATGCCGACGGCGAGGAGCGTGACCATGATCATGAATGCCGTCATGCCGCCGGCCGCGATCGTCACTGGGCGCAGCCCGAGACGGGTAAGCCGTTCGGTGAGCAGTCCCAGCACGAGAAAACCGATGCCCATGCTGGCGGAGATGATCAGCAGATGGGTTGCGACGGCGCCGCGCTCGAGGCCGGCCACGTCGCGCAACCACGGGCCGGCCCAGAGGCCGTTGATTGCGAGAGACGTCCCCGATGACACCGCCGCCAGCGGGGCGATACCGAGGAAAAACCGGTCGCGGAATACGAACCGGAGACCGCGCAACTGATCGGCGAAGGTCGTGTGGCCGGGCGGTTCGTGATGATCGGGCACGATCGCGAACACCGCGAGCGATACGACCAGGGCGAACAGCCCGAGACCGATAAAGAGCGGTCGCCAGCCGAGCATTCCGAGGAACCACTCGACCGGCACCGTCGCGCTGATCGCCCCCAGCGCGCCGAAGGCAAGCAGGCACGCGTAGATCGACGGCAGGCGGTGCGGGGCGAACCACATGGCGAAGGCCTTGAACGAGGCCATCATGCAGCAGGAGACGCCGACGCCGATCAGCGCGCGGCCGATCGATAGACCCACCAGTCCGTCCGAGAGCGCGAACACGATCGATCCGGCAGCGGCGATCGTAAGCAGTACCGCCTCGACCCGGCGTGGCCCGAAGCGGTCGAGCAGGATGCCGAGCGGCAGCTGCAGGAGCGCGAAGGCGGCCAGGTACATGCTGGTGAGAAAGCCGAGCGCATCGGCCCCGAGGCCGGTGTCCGCGACGAGGTTCGGGGCGGCGACCGCGTTGACCGTACGGAATACGTAGGACAGGTAGTATCCCGCCGCAAACGGCATGAACAGACGCAGGACGAGTCCGGTGCGCAGACGCCCGGAGGCCGTGGTGGCTCCGCTCGGCGCGGCACCGGGATCCGTCGAGGACAAGGGAAAGTCCGTCAGGGTGAACGAGCGGCCAGTGTAAGGATCACGCGCCGGCCGGCAATCCGGTACCCGGTCGGCGGCGGCGTTTTTCGATGAAGTATTTCTCCAATTCGACGATGGGCACCACGAGGAACGTGAGCGGGATCAGCACCAGCCAGTACAGGGGAGGCAGCGCCGCCGAACCGAACAGCAGCTGCATCGGCGGGATGTACGTGAACGCGAGCTGCAACAGCACCACGATGCCGACGGAATACCACACCGCCACGTTGCCGCCGAGATCCCGCCAGTGGCGCAGTGGCCTGTTGAGCAGGCGGGCATTGAACAGATAAAAGGCCTCGAACAGGACCAGCGTATTGACCGCCGCGGTGCGGGCGACCTCCAGCTCGACGCCGGCGTGACGCAACAGACCGTACAACCCGAATGTGCCGACGAGCATGGTGAGCGCGACCAGTGCGATGCGCCCGACCAGAGCGGCCTCGATCATCGATTCTCCGGGCGGGCGGGGCGGGCGGCGCATGACCTCGCGCGCTGCCGGCTCGAATGCCAGTGACAGGCCGAGCGTGGCGGCCGTGACCATGTTGACCCAGAGAATCTGCACCGGTGTGACCGGCAGCTGCATCCCGGCGATGACCGCGGCGATGATGGCGAGCGCCTCGCCGCCGTTCGTCGGCAGCAGAAAGAGCACCGAGCGCTTGATGTTGTCGTAGGCGGTGCGCCCATAGCGCACGGCAGCCGCTATGGACGTGAAGTTGTCGTCCGTGAGCACGATGTCGGCCGCTTCCCTGGCGACTTCGGTGCCCTTGCGGCCCATGGCCACACCGACGTCGGCCCGCTTGAGCGCGGCGGCGTCGTTGACGCCGTCGCCGGTCATCGCGACCACTTGGCCCTGTGCCTGCAGGGCCTTTACCAGGCGCAGCTTGTGCTGCGGACTGACCCGCGCGAAGACGTCAACGCGCACGACTTCGGTCGCCAGGCGCTGGTCATCCATGGCGTCCAGATCATTGCCGGTCAGTACGGCGACGTCATCGTTATGGATCCCCATGCGTTTCGCCACGGCGGCGGCCGTCGTCGCGTGATCGCCGGTGATCATCTTCACGCGGATTCCAGCCTGCTGGCATTCGGCGACCGCCGTGAGCGCGTCCTCGCGGGGTGGATCGATCAACCCGACCAGGCCGAGCAGCTCCAGATCGCCCGCGACGTCGTCGTGGTCGAGATGTTCCTGATCCGCGGGCAGGGTGGTCCGGGCGAGTGCGAGCACGCGTTGGCCCTCGGCCGCGATCGCCTCGGCCCGTTCATGCCAGACCTCCCGGTCCAGGCGCTCAACCCCGCGAGCCGTGACCCTGCGGTCGCACATGCCGAGGATCTGTTCGGGCGCGCCTTTGACGTAAACACGCGTTCGGTCGTTCTCGCCGCCGTGCAGCGTCGCCATGTAGCGGTGTTCGGAGGCGAACGGCACGGCGTCGATCCGGGGCTGCCGCGCGGCTTCCGCATCCGGATCCAGGCCCGCCTTACGGGCCACCGTGATCAGTGCGCCCTCGGTCGGATCGCCCTGCAATTGCCACTGACCGGTCGTGTCGGCTTCGATGCTCGCATCGTTGCAGAGCAGGCAGGCGCGAAGCAGGTCGGTCAGACGCTCATCATCGAGCGGAGCCACCGTCTTCTCGCCACTGCGGAATTCGCCCTCGGGCGCATAGCCCGTGCCCGTGACATTCAGCGTATCGCCGTCTGGTGCCAGCGTGACCGCGGTCATCTCGTTGCGGGTCAGGGTGCCAGTCTTGTCGGAGCAGATCGTGTTGACCGAACCGAGCGTCTCGGCCGCGTGCATGCGCCGAACCACGGCATTGCGGCGGGCCATTGCCTGGATACCGACGGCCAGCGTGATGGTCATGATCGCCGGCAGCCCCTGTGGAATCGCCGCTACCGCGAGGCCCACCGCGGCCAGGAAGGCGTCCGTCCATGGCCAGGCACGTACGACCGTGGCCATCAGGAAGACCGCCGCCGCGATACCGATGATCGCGACAGTCAGGCGCTTGCCGAAGCGTCGCATCTGGCGGGTCAGCGGTGTCGCGACGTGTTCGACGCCCGCCAGCATGGTCGTCATGGCGCCCAGTTCGGTGCGACTGCCCGTGGCGCAGACAACCCCCTCGCCATCGCCGCTACTGACCAGGCTGCCCGAGAAGGCGAGGTTGCGACGATCACCAAGCGCCGCGTCCGGCGCCACCGGGTCCGTGATCTTGTCGACCGGTTCGGATTCGCCGGTGAGCGGCGATTCGTCGATGCGCAGTTCGCGTACCCGCGTCAGGCGCAGGTCCGCGGGAACTTTGTCGCCGGGACCGAGTATCACGATATCTCCCGGTACCAGTGACGCCGCGTCGATCGTGGTCCGCCGGCCATCCCGGCGCACGGTGGCCGTCGGCGTGAGCATGTTCCGGATTGCGGCCAGCGCGTGCTCCGCTCGGCCTTCCTGGAAGACGCCGATGATGGCGTTGATGACGACGATGCCGAGGATGGCGCCGGTGTCGACCCACTTTTCGAGCAGTGCGGTTACCGCTCCGGCCACCAGAAGGACGTAGACGAGGGTGTCGTTGAATTGTGCGGCGAAGCGCGACAGCGGCCCCCTCGATGCCGGCTCCGGTAATCGATTCTCGCCGTAGCGTTCACGGCGCTGCGCCGCCTCGTCCGCCGACAGCCCGTTACCCCGTGCATCGAGATCGCGCAGGGCGCGCGCCGTATCCAGGGCGTGGACCGGAGGTTTTTCAACGTTATCGGTACCGGTCCCGGACATCTGAAATCCCCTTGAGCTGAACCGGCCTGTGGCGCGGATTTAGTGGCGTCGTGTCCAGACGATCATAGATGGCAACGCAAGTTCTCGTGCCCCGGCCATTGGCTATATGCCTGCGCCCGCCAAGTCGCGCGGTCGTGGTGCTGGCCTGTCAGGCGCAATCCGTATCCACGCAGACCCGATTCCGCCCGCCGGCTTTGGCTTTGTACAAGAGCCCGTCCGTGCGCTGGAACCAGGCTTTCGGTGTATCGTCCGGTCGCGCCTCAGAGACGCCGATGGAAACGGCGACCGGGCCGATACCCCGAATGGGTGTGCGGCGGATCCAACGACGGATCTTCTCGGCCATGCGGCCCGCGGCTTCATTGCCGGCGCCGTCCGCGATCACGACCAGTTCCTCGCCGCCGTAGCGGAACACGCTGTCCCCCGCACGCACCGAGTGCTCGATCAGACGGGCCACTTCGATCAGCACGCGGTCGCCGGCCTCGTGGCCGTGGCGGTCGTTGACCCGCTTGAAGTGGTCGATATCGATCGCGAGCAGGGCGATCGGCGTGCCCACTTCGAGCCGTTTGCGCAGGGCGTTCATCAGCGCCGGCTCGAAGGCATGACGATTACCGATGCCGGTGAGGGCATCGCGTTCGGCCATCAGGCGCAGGTTCGCGCGGCTGTGACGCATGCCAGCGGCGAAGATGAGGGCCAGTACGTTGTTGGCGGCCAGTGGTGCGATGAATCCGGCGATCTCCGGCCAGGCGCCAAGGGACAGGGCCTGGGGGGCAATGGCGAGGAAGGTCGCCGCGTTGACCCGCAGCGCGCTTGCCGGGCGAAGCAGAAAAAACGTCGCCGTGGTAACCGGGTAGGCCCAGAACAGCATGTTGGTGCCGAACAGCCAGGTGATCGCGACCAGGGTGAGAGCGAAGACGGCGACGAGCACCGGTGCCGCATGTTCGGTGCGGCCGGTCCGCCAGACGAAACAGCCGATCGCAAGCGCGATGCCGGCGATCGTCAGGTCCAGTGTCCCGTGCGCCCAACTCCCCTCGGCCATCCGGATGAGGCCGAAGGGGACGATGAAAACGATGGCCAGCCCGGAGAAGAGGAGTACGATCGATTCTTCGAACGGCCGCACCTGCAGGCGGTCGAGTATTCCCTGACTCGTATTCGTTGGCATGTTTGCCGCGCTCACTGTATAGGTTCGGGTATCCATTCCCTGGCCCAATCGCCGTACGGGCGACCGCATGGTACAGCCTCGACGGAGGGCGTACCCTACCCGATTTTCCGGGCCCGGGCCCGCCCCCGAATGCGCGGATTCGCGGCCATGCGCGCCACCGGTAGTGAAGGGACGATGATCGGACGAAAATCGGGGCCGTGTGGCGCTACACTGGCAGCGTTGCACGCGTTACAGTGCGCTCCATAAGTAAGCTCCCGTACCCATTACCGCAGCATCCCTGCTGCCACGGCCACTTTGATGATCGCCCCCAGACAGCTGTTCCGTGTCGTCCTGTGCCTGCTCCCGTTCGCCGGCAGCGCCCAGGCGGCGACGGTCGATGCATTCGCCGCCTGCGTCTCGGACCTCCGCGAAGAGGCCGCCCGCCAGGATATCTCCACCGCCGTCATCGAAGAGAGTCTGGCGCAGGTGGAGCGTGTCGAACGCGTGGTCGAGCTTGACCGGTCCCAGCCGGAATTCACCACGCCATTCAGCGAGTACCTGGGGCGCCGGGTCACGGATACGCGGGTGGAGCGCGGCCGCGAACTGCTTGATCGCCATGAGGATCTGCTGCGCGACATCTACCGCGAATATGGTGTGCCACCGCGCTACCTGGTCGCGTTCTGGGGCATGGAAACCAATTTCGGCAGCTACTTCGGCGGCGTATCGACGCTGGATGCGCTCGCGACGCTCGCCTGTGACGAGCGGCGCAGCGGTTATTTCACCGAGCAGCTGATGGCGGCCCTGCGCATCGTCGACGAGGGCGCAATCCCGGCGGATCGCATGGAGGGCTCCTGGGCGGGCGCGCTCGGACACGTGCAGTTCATGCCGTCGGTGTTCGCGGAGTATGCGGTCGACTACGACGGCGACGGGCGGCGCGACCTGTGGAACAGCGTGCCGGACGCGATGGCCTCGGCGGCGAATTTCCTGCGGGGGATCGGTTGGAAACCGGGCTGGCGCTGGGGGCGGGAGGTGACACTGCCGGCGGATTTCCCGTACGAACTGTCGGGCTATGACAATCGTCGCGCCATGCACGAATGGAAGGAGCTTGGGGTTCGCACCGCCTATGATCGTCCCCTTTCAGCGGCAGACGCCAAAGCGGCCCTGATCGTGCCCTCGGGTCACGAGGGACCGAAGTTCCTGGTCTACGACAACTTCAAGGTCATCATGCGCTGGAACCAGTCCGAGTTCTACGCGCTTTCGGTGGGCCATCTGGCCGATCGGCTGGCGGGCGCCTCCGGGCTGATGAATCCGCCACCGGACAATGCCCCGCGGATGACGCGCGATGATGTCATCGCCCTGCAGGAACGATTGAACCAGCGCGGGTTCGAGGCGGGTCCGGCCGACGGCATCCCGGGGCCCAAGACGCGCGCGGCCATACGCCGGTTCCAGAAAGAGCAGGGGATGATCGCGGACGGGTTCGCTTCGCGGGAAGTGCTCGACCGGTTGTCCCTGCAGGTGGCCGAGCATGCGGAGGACTGATCCCGGTCCCTCCGGGGGCGCCGGCAGGGCCCCAGACCGGTCCGCCGATTACAGTAGCAGGGGCGCGATCGTCAGGCTGACGATCCCGAGCAGCTTGATCAGGATGTTCATTGAAGGCCCCGCCGTGTCCTTGAAGGGGTCGCCCACGGTATCGCCGATCACCGCGGCATCGTGGGCGGCCGAGCCCTTGCCGCCGTGCGCGCCCCTCTCGATCAGCTTCTTCGCGTTGTCCCACGCGCCGCCGGCGTTGGCCAGGAACAGCGCGAGGACCACACCGGTGGGCAACGCCACGCCCAGCATGCCGCCGACCGCTCCCGGGCCGAGTACGACGCCCACCAGGATGGGGACGGCGAGTGCGGTCCCGCCCGGCAGCAGCATGCGCGTCAGCGCGGCGTTCGAGGCGATGTCGGTACAGCGATCGCTGTCGGGTGGGACCTTGCCCTCGCGCAGGCCCGGGATCTCGCGGAGCTGGCGTCGGATCTCGACGATCATCTGCTGGGCGGTGCGTCCCACCGCGGTCATCGTCATCGCACTGAAAAGGAAAGGCAGCAGGGCGCCGATGAATCCGCCCAGCAGTACCATGGGGTCGGCCAGGTCCAGGACGAAGCCGGGCTGCGCCTGGCGCACGGTCTCCACATACGCGCTCATCAATGCCAGCGCCGTCAACGCGGCCGCGCCGATCGCGTAGCCCTTGCCGATCGCCGCGGTGGTGTTGCCGATGGCGTCCAGCTCATCCGTGATCGCGCGGGTCTCGCTGCCCATATCGCCCATCTGGGCCAGCCCCCCTGCGTTGTCGGCGATCGGGCCGTAGGCGTCGATAGCCATCACCATGCCGGTCGTCGCCAGCATGCCCGTGGCGGCCAGTGCGACGCCGTAGAGGCCAGCGAGTTCCGTTGCCGCATAGAGCGCGACGCCGACGGCGATCACGGGCAGGGCGGCCGATTCCATGCCGAGCGCGATGCCGCGGATCACCACGGTGGCCGCGCCGGTCTCCGCCGCTTCGGCCAGACCGCTGACGGGGCGTCCGCGGGTGTAGAGCTCGGTGACCCCGCCGATCACGATGCCGGCGACGCTGCCCGCCAGCACGGCGAGCCACAGCGCCATCGGGAGCGCAGCCAGGTGAACGCCCACGAGGGCGGTCACCAGAAACAGCGTGGTGGCGCCGCCCACCCCGAGGCCGAGGGCGAGGTCCGGCCGCCGGCCAGCGGTCATGTACACCAGTCCCAGGGCCAGCAGTGATGCGACGAGCCCGGCTGCGCACAGTGCGAGCGGCAGCGCCAGCAGGCTCGCCCGGCCGCCGAGCGCGGTGGCCTCGGCCTGCGGGAGTACGAGCGCGATCGCGCTGGCCGCGATGATTGCGCCGCAGTACGACTCGAACAGATCGGCACCCATCCCGGCCACGTCACCGACGTTGTCGCCGACGTTATCGGCGATCACGCCGGGGTTGCGGGCGTCGTCCTCCTCGAGGCCGGTCTCGATCTTGCCCACGAGGTCCGCGCCGATGTCCGCACCTTTGGTGAAGATGCCGCCACCGACACGTGCGAACAGCGCGACCGCCGACGCGCCCATGCCGAACGCGCTCAGGGTCGAGGTACCCGCCCCGTCGCGCCCGAGCAAGAGGATCAGGGACGCCAGTCCGAGCAGGCCGAGTGAGGACACCGTGACCCCCATGACTGCACCGCCTGAAAAGGCGGCCGACAGCGCAGGCCCGCGCCCGCGGTCGCGGGCCGCTACGGCCGTGCGGACATTGGCGCGCGTGGCGGCCGCCATGCCGATCGCACTGGCCAGGCCCGACAGCAGGGCGCCGGCAAGGAACGCGGCACCGGCGGCGGGGCCCAGTGTCCAACCGAGCGCGATACTGGCCGCGACGGCGATGGGCGCCAGCCTGATGTACTCGTGGGTCAGGAACAGGCGCGCGCCGTGTCGGATGGCCGCGGTCCGGGCGTTGGTCGCCGCATCGGCGGTCGGCCAACGCCCGACTGCTACATACAGTCCAAGCGCGGCGAGCAATCCAGCGACGGCGATCAGCAGGGTGATCGATTCGGGTGTCAACGGCAGCTCCTTGCGGCGATGTGGTCGATGCGTCGAGCAGGATACCGTCTGATCGCCCCGAGGCGAGTCTGCCGATCGAACTCATGGAGCGGATGCTCGTCCGGTGGGCGATTCGTGCCCGCGTGCACTGTGATTATGGACGGAGGCACGAGCGAACTATTGAATCAGCGGCGCAACGCTGTACAATCCGCGCCGAGCACGAAAGGCGCGTAGCTCAGCTGGTTAGAGCACCACCTTGACATGGTGGGGGTCGTTGGTTCGAGTCCAATCGCGCCTACCACGAATCCCGGGCCAGCCGTGATTTTCACGCTGGCCCGTTTGTTTTTCGGGGTCCCGGAAACGGGAGCCCGCGATCACGTGGCCCGGCGTAGGGGTCACCACTGATGGGGAAAGATATGCCGGAAATCACCCTCCCGGACGGCAGCCGCCGTCACTTCGATCAGCCCGTCACCGTCGCGGATGTCGCGGCCGATATCGGCCCTGGGCTCGCGAAGGCCGCCGTCGGCGGCCGGGTCGATGGCGAACTCGTCGATACCGATTGCACGGTCGATCACGACGCCGAACTCGCCATCGTCACGCCGAAAGACGAGGACGGCCTGCACATGATCCGTCACTCGACCGCGCACCTGATGGCGCAGGCCGTACAGCAGCTCTATCCCGAGGCGCAGGTGACGATCGGGCCGGTGATCGAGGACGGGTTCTATTACGACTTCGCGTATGAGCGATCCTTTACGCCGGAGGACCTCGAGGCCATCGAGGCGCGCATGACGGAGCTGGCGCAGGCCGATATCCCGGTCGAGCGTTCGGTGATGGATCGCGACGAGGCGATCGCGTTCTTCCTGGAGAAGGGCGAGAAGTACAAGGCCGAGATCATCCGCGAGATCCCGCAGGGCGAGACCATCTCGCTCTACCGCCAGGACGATTTCATCGACCTGTGCCGGGGGCCGCACGTGCCGAGTACCGGGCGTCTCGGCGCGTTCAAGCTGACCAAGGTGGCGGGCGCCTACTGGCGCGGCGACTCGAACAACGAGATGTTGCAGCGCATCTACGGCACCGCCTGGCCCGACAAAAAGCAGCTCAAACAGTACCTGCACCGGCTGGAAGAGGCCGCGAAGCGCGACCACCGCAAGCTGGGCCGGCAGCTCGACCTGTTCCACTTCCAGGAAGACGCGCCGGGCATGGTCTTCTGGCACGAGCGGGGCTGGGCGCTGTATCGGGTGCTCGAAGACTACATGCGCGCGCGCCAGCTGGAGTACGGCTACGAGGAGGTGCACACGCCGCAGATCCTCGACCGCGATCTCTGGAAGCGCTCGGGGCACTGGGACAAGTTCCGCGACAACATGTTCTCGACTTCGATCGAGGATCATGACTACGCGATCAAGCCGATGAACTGCCCGGGGCATGTCCAGCTCTTCAATCAAGGCTTGAAGAGTTATCGCGATCTCCCTGAAAAGATTGCGGAATTCGGTGTCGTTCACCGCAACGAGGCCTCGGGTACGCTGCACGGCCTGATGCGCGCGCGGCGCTTCACCCAGGACGATGCCCACGTGTTCTGCACCGAGGATCAGCTGCAGGCGGAGATCGCCGAGCTGATCGATATGACGCTCCAGGTGTATGGCGATTTCGGCTTCGACGACATCGATATCGCGCTGTCGCTGCGGCCGCCGGAAAGGGTCGGGTCGGACGCGGCCTGGGATCGCTCCGAGCAGGCGCTGAAAGAGGCGCTGGATGCGCGTGGGCTCGATTATGTGGTGCAGCCCGGCGAAGGCGCTTTCTACGGGCCGAAGATCGAGTTCGTCCTCAAGGACTGCCTGAACCGGGCATGGCAATGCGGCACGATCCAGCTCGATTTCTCGATGCCGGGTCGTCTCGGTGCCCAGTACGTGGACGAGCACGGCGAGAAGAAAGTGCCGGTGATGATCCACCGCGCCATCCTCGGTTCCATGGAGCGGTTCATCGGGATCCTGATCGAGCACTTCGAGGGCCGGCTGCCGACCTGGCTCGCCCCTGCGCAGGCGGTGGTGCTCAATATCACCGATGACCAGGCCGAAAGGGCCAGGGAAATCGAAAAATCCCTGAAAAAGCAGGGAATTCGCGCGTTTGCCGACTTGAGGAACGAGAAGATCGGCTATAAAATCCGCGAGCACACGCTCCAGCGTATCCCGTACATGCTGGTGATCGGCCAACGGGAGCTGGAAACCGGGGCCGTGGCGGTACGCACCCGCGACGGCCAGGATCTCGGCAGCCGTCCCTTCGAGGAAGTGGCCGCCGGCCTGGCCGAAGAGGATGCCAGCCACGGTCGTTTCGTTTTGGAGGGGTCTTAATATCGCTCAGGAAAAGAAGAACCGGCGCAACGAGCAGATCGATACGCCGCAGGTGCGGCTGATCGGCTCGGACGGTGAGCAGGTCGGTATCGTCAACGTCGAGGAAGCAATCGAGGCGGCCAAAGAGGAGAACCTGGACCTGGTCGAGGTTGTCCCGAATGCCGAGCCGCCGGTCTGCCGGATCATGGATTACGGCAGATTCCGGTTCGAGCAGAGCAAGAAAAAGAATGCCGCCCGCAAGAAGGCGAAGCAGATCCAGATCAAGGAAGTGAAGTTCCGTCCGGGCACGGAAGAGGGCGATTACCGGGTCAAGATGAAGAATCTGACCAAGTTCCTCGAACAGGGGGACAAGGCCAAGGTGACGCTTCGCTTCCGCGGCCGTGAAATGGCGCACCGCGAGATCGGCTCGCGGCTGCTCGAGCGGGTCCGCAACGATCTCGAGGAGATCGCGACGGTGGAGCAGTTTCCGAAGATGGAAGGCCGCCAGATGATCATGGTGCTGGCGCCGCGCAAGAACCGGTAACAACTGATGTGTCGTAGCCCGGATGAAGCGAAGCGTAATCCGGGAACGCGGGCCCCGACTGGATAGACTGTCGGAGCCGTTTCGTCGGCCCGCGGGCCGGCGAGACCAAAACGGGATGCACAGGGCATCCCGCCCCGAGCTGCAGTGGCTCTCCGACTCGGCCGGGGGATCTTATCCACGAACGGGAGTGCAACATGCCGAAAATGAAGACCAACCGTGGGGCGGCGAAACGCTTCGGGCGTACCGCCAGCGGCAAGTACACGCACAAGCAGTCGCATCTGCGCCATATCCTCACCAAGAAGGATACGAAGCGGAAGCGCAATCTGGGTAAGCGTGACATCGTCGAACCGCAGGATTCCGGCCATCTGCGCCGGCTGCTGCCCTACCTCTAAGGAGAATCGACGATGGCACGAGTAAAACGGGGCGTTACCGCCCACGCGAAGCACAAGAAGGTTCTCGACAAGGCGAAGGGGTATTACGGCGCGCGCAGCCGGACGTACCGCACCGCGAACCAGGCGGTCATCAAGGCTGGGCAGTACGCCTATCGGGACCGCCGTCAGCGCAAGCGCCAGTTCCGGCGCCTGTGGATCGCGCGCATCAACGCCGCGGCGCGGGAATTCGGTCTGTCGTACAGCCGCATGATCAACGGCCTGAAGAACGCCGAGGTCGAGGTCGACCGCAAGGTGCTGGCCGATATGGCGGTGCACGACAAGCCGGCCTTCGGCGCGCTCGCCGAGAAGGCGAAGGCCAACCTCGAAGGCTGATAGACCGTTGTCCGGGCCGCTGCGGCGGCCCGGACGACATTCCTCCCCGCCCGCTCCTCCGGGCATCGACATCGGGATATCGACACGACCGTGGCGCTGGATCTCGACGAACGGATCGCGACGGCCGAACAGGCCATCGACGAGGCGACCGATCTGGACGCGCTCGAACGCGTACGCGTCGACTACCTCGGCAAGAAAGGCGTCCTCACCCAACAGCTGAAGGCGCTGGGGCAGCTGCCGGCCGATGAGCGTCCCGCCGCCGGCCAGAAGATCAATCAGGCGAAACAGCGGCTCAACGAGCGCATCGAGGCGCGGCGAAGCACGCTCGCGGAGGCCGCGCTGAACGCGCGGCTGGAACGGGAAGCACTCGACGTGACCCTGCCGGGGCGCGGTATCGACCGCGGCTCGATCCATCCGGTCACGCGCACGATCCGCCGCATCGAATCGCTGCTCGGCGATCTCGGCTTCCGCAGCGTCAGCGGCCCCGAAGTCGAGGACGATTACCACAACTTCGAGGCCCTCAATATCCCGGCCGATCATCCGGCGCGGGCGATGCACGATACGTTCTATTTCCCGGACGGACGGCTGCTGCGCACGCATACTTCGCCCGTGCAGATCCGGGTGATGGAGGAGCAGGGACCGCCGCTGCGGGTGATCGCGCCCGGCCGGGTGTATCGCTGCGACTCCGATCTGACGCACACGCCGATGTTCCATCAGGTCGAGGGGCTGCTCGTCGATACCGACGTGGCCTTCAGCGATCTCATGGGGCATCTCGAGGAGTTCCTGAACCGGTTTTTCGAACGCGAGGATCTGCCGATCCGCTTTCGGCCGTCCTACTTCCCGTTCACCGAGCCCTCCGCCGAGGTCGATATCGGCTGCGTGATGTGCGGCGGCGAGGGTTGCCGCGTCTGCGGGCACAGCGGCTGGCTCGAGGTCCTCGGGTGCGGCATGGTTCATCCGGAGGTATACGGCGCCGTCGGCATCGATGCCGAGGCGTGGACCGGGTACGCGTTCGGCATGGGCGTCGAGCGCCTCGCGATGCTGCGCTATGGGGTCAACGATCTGCGTCTGTTCTTCGATAACGATCTGCGTTTCCTGAAGCAGTTCGGATGATCACGCTGCAGCCGATGACGACACCGATTCCACGGACAGCCGACTGATATGAGATTCCCCGAATCCTGGTTGCGCGAGTGGGTGGCCACCGAGCTCGACACGGAGGCCCTGTCCGAGCGGCTGACGCTCCTCGGGCTGGAGGTCGACAGTGTCGAGCCGGTCGCCCCGCCGTTCTCCGGCGTGGTGGTCGGGCGCATCGAGGCGGTCGAGCCGCATCCGGAGGCGGACAAACTGCGCGTCTGCCGGGTCGAAGACGGCAGTGGTGAGACCCATCAGGTCGTCTGTGGCGCGCCCAATGCCGCCGTCGACCTGCACGCACCGTTCGCGCGCGTCGGCGCCGTGCTGCCGGACGGCACAAAGATCCGGGCGGCGGAACTGCGCGGCGTCGAGTCTTCCGGCATGCTGTGTTCAGCGGTCGAACTCGGGGCCGGCGAGGCGGCCGACGGACTCTGGGATCTCGGCGACGATGCCCCCGTTGGGGCGGATCTGCGCGCCCATGCCGAGCTCGATGCTTCGATTTTCGAGATCGATCTCACGCCGAATCGCGGAGACTGTCTGTCGCTGCGCGGGTTGGCGCGTGAACTCGCCGCTGCCACCGGTGAGTCGATCAGCGCCCCGAGTCCGGAGCCGGTGCCGGCGGAACTGGAAGACCGCTTCCCGGTGACGCTCTCGGCCCCCGCGGCCTGTCCCCGCTATGCGGGCCGCGTGATCCGCGGCGTGGATCCGCAGGCCGCATCGCCGCGCTGGCTGCGGCGGCGTCTGGAACAGTCCGGGGTGCGCCCGATCCAGCCGCTGGTCGACATCACCAATCTGGTGATGCTCGAACTCGGTCAGCCGATGCACGCGTTCGATCTGGCGAAGCTCACGGGCGGTATCGATGTCCGCATGGGCCGCCCGGACGAAGACATCGATCTGCTGGACGAACGCAGGGTGACGGTCGACGGCGAGACCCTCGTGATCGCCGATGAGCGCGGTCCGGTCGCCCTGGCCGGGATCATGGGCGGTAGCCGGACGGCGGTGTCCGAAGACACCGTGGACGTATTCCTCGAAAGCGCGTGTTTCCTCCCGCATGCGATGGCGGGCCGGGCGCGGCGTTACGCGACCCATACGGATTCCTCGCACCGCTTCGAACGCGGCGTCGATCCGGAACTCGCGCCGGTCGCGATCGAACGGGCCACGGCGCTGATCCAGTCGATCTGCGGTGGCCGGGCGGGGCCGGTGGAAGATCGGGTCGATCGCGAGCACCTGCCGCAGCGCCCGACGATCGAACTGCGCGCGGAGCGCCTGCGCCGGCTGCTGGGCTATGCGCCCGAGGCGGACGAAGTCGGGGCGATGCTCGAACGCCTCGGCCTGACCGTCGAACCGACGGCCGCGGGCTGGCGTGCCGAGGTCCCGAGCTGGCGCTTCGATCTCGCGATCGAGGCGGATCTGATCGAGGAGGTGGCCCGGCTGTATGGCTACAACCGCGCCCCGCGCACCCACCCGCGGCAGGCGGTGCGCATCGCCGCGCAGCCGGAAACCCGCCGGGCCGTGGACAGCGTGCGCGATGGGCTGGTGGAACGCGGCTGGCACGAGGCCGTGACCTACAGCTTCGTCGACGCCGAAATACAGGGAGCGATCGATCCGGATACGGATGCACTCGCGCTCGCGAACCCGCTCTCGTCCGACATGGGCGTGATGCGCACTTCGATCTGGCCGGGCCTGCTCCAGACCGCCGTCCACAATCTGAATCGCCAGCAGGAGCGCGTACGGCTGTTCGAGATCGGCAAGCGGTTCCGCCCGGACAGCGATGGCGGGCTCAGCCAGACCGATGGCGTCGCGGGCCTGGCCGTGGGCCCCTGGTGGCCCGAGCAGTGGTCCGCCCCCGCCCGCGAGGTCGACTTTTTCGATGTCAAAGGCGATATCGAGGCGCTGCTGGCGCCGGTCGGTCACGAACGGTTCCGCTTCGTGGCGGCCGCGCATCCGGCGCTGCATCCAGGGCAGTCGGCCCGGATCGAGCGCGATGGCTTGCAGGTCGGCTGGATCGGGACGCTGCACCCGCGTCTGCAGGAGTGGTTCGACCTCGCGCGGGCGCCGGTGCTGTTCGAGATCGATCTCGATCCACTCCTCGATCAGCCCCTGGCGGCCTTCCGGCCCGTGTCGAAATACCCCGGAATACGTCGTGATCTGGCGATCATCGTCGATGAACAGGTCACATCCGAGTCGGTTTTGGCGAGCGTGCGCGAGGCGGCACCGGCCGAACTGCGGAACGCCTTCGTGTTCGACGTCTATCGGGGCAAGGGCATCGATTCCGGTCGAAAAAGCCTCGCTTTAGGCTTGATTTTGCAGGGGTTGTCACGCACGCTTACCGACAGTGAGGTCGATGACGCGAGCAATGACGTGCTCGCCCACCTTCGATCTACCCACGGAGCGACGTTGCGGGAGTAGCTCATGGCGCTGACCAAGGCGCGAATGGCAGAGACGCTGTTCGACGAGCTCGGACTGAACAAGCGGGAAGCCAAGGAACTGGTTGAACTGTTCTTCGAGGAAATCCGCGACACGCTGGCCTCCGGGGACGATGTAAAGCTCTCCGGGTTCGGCAATTTCGTGCTGCGGACGAAGAATCAGCGCCCCGGTCGCAATCCCAAGACCGGGGAAGAAATCCCCATTTCGGCCCGGCGCGTGGTAACGTTCCGTCCTGGGCAAAAACTCAAGGCGCGGGTCGAGGCTTATGCTGGAACCCAGCAATAACAGTGAACTCCCCGCGATACCGAGCAAACGGTATTTCACGATCGGGGAGGTGAGCGAGCTCTGTGCGGTCAAGCCGCACGTGCTGCGCTACTGGGAGCAGGAGTTCCCCGACCTCAAGCCGGTAAAACGGCGGGGGAACCGCCGCTATTATCAGCGCCATGACGTGATGCTGATCCGCCAGATCCGCAGCCTGCTGTACGAGCAGGGCTTCACGATCGGCGGGGCGCGGCAGCAGCTGTCCGGGGAGAGCGCACGCGAAGACGTTTCCCAGAGCCAGCAGGTCATCAAGCAGCTGCGGACCGAGCTCGAAGGACTGCTGAAGATCCTGAAGAGCTGAATTTTCGCGAATCAGTCGGTCGGCCGGGTTCCCTCGGACCGATTCGTCCGATATTCTCTCGCACCTGTCGGGGCGTAGCGCAGCCTGGTAGCGCACGTGCATGGGGCGCACGAGGTCGCAGGTTCAAATCCTGCCGCCCCGACCATCTTTCCCCATTACGACTCCCCCTACCCAAAATCGGGTGATCCACTCTCCAGCTGTGATTGACGCGGCGGGGTGTCGCTTTTCCTGTCGTCGGGGTTACCCTCCGCTCCCATGACCAGGACGTCCGCCACCAAAGCTTCCCGAGTCCTTCGGGCCTTCATGCTGTGCGCGGAGCACCTCGATCCCGGGGATCCCGACTTTGTTCGCGTCAGCGGCCTGAATGCGGCGTTGATCCTGCTTGGCGTGGCCGGGCTGGCGTTCGCGCTTTTCAATAGCCTGATCATCGGGACAGCCGCGGTATTGCCGCTGATCCTGTTCGACCTGGCCGCGTTCGCCATGGCCGCCGCCATCGGCCTGTATCTCTGGCGTACCCACGATATCGAGCGCAGCGCGCGGGCTGCGGACTACGGCTGTTTTGTGGCCTTCCTCGTCCTCGTGATCTCGCAGGAAGGCGGTGAGTACTTCTCCGCATGGGCCATGGTGTATCCACCACTGGCGTTCATGCTGGTCGGTATGCGGCGTGGTTTGCTGCATGTCGCAGTGTTTTTCGTGGTCCTGGTGACGCTCGCCCTGACCAACCTCGGTGTCTGGAATCACGGTAATCTCAATGCGGTCGCGGTCAGCAATCTGGCGGGCGCCATCCTCGCGCTGACCGGCATTGTCGCGATTTATCACGGCGCCCAGCATAAGGCGCAGACGCGGGTCGGGATGATCCGGCGGGATCTCGAGAACCTCTCGATCCGTGACGGACTGACCGGGCTCTACAACCGGCGCTGGTTCAATGTGATGCTGAAGCAGGAGCTGGCCCGGGTTTCGCGCGAGCAACGGGATCTGGTGCTGCTCGTGATCGATGTGGACCACTTCAAGGCGTACAACGACCACTTCGGGCATCCGGTCGGGGATCGGGCACTGATTGCGATCGCGGAGGCACTCAACGGCGCGTTCCGCCGTGCCAACGATTTCGTGTTTCGGCTCGGCGGTGAAGAGTTCGGTGTGATCTGCCACGCGCGGAACCGGGCCGAGGCCGCCGCGCAGGGGGAAACGGCGCGTGCCGCGGTCGAGGATCTGGCCATCGATGCACCGGAGGGCCCTGGTGGGCGGCTGACGGTCTCGGTCGGCGTTGGAATATTTTCCAGTGGCGAGAGCACGGATCCGGAAACGGTGTACACCGAGGTCGACTTCGCGCTTTACCGGGCGAAACACGCGGGTCGCAACCGGGTGGTGTGTAGCGAATCGCCCGAGAATGGCGATTGATGGATGGCGTGCAGCTGTTGGGTTTCGCTGCGCTGAACACCAACCTGTGATTCCCCGGATCGCGGGTCGGGTTGAACGAGGCGTAGTCCAGCGCCACGAAAACCCGAGTATGTAATCCTGCATGAAAACGCGTAGGTTGGTGTTGAGCGCAGCGAAACCCAACATGATCGGGCGTGTCGTGGTGGGTGCGGACCTGGGCGGCAGGCCATCGGGAACCGGAAACCTGAGCGGCAGGGTCCTGAGCGTCGGCGTTTTCGGGAGGTGGATGCAATGGCGGAACAGGAAAAAGACCTGGAACAACGACTGAAGGATCTGCAGGCCCACGTTGACCGCGTCCAGGACGCCCAGCGTGAACTGGAGGAAGCCGTATCGGATATGGATCACCAGTCGCGGCGTCTGGGCGACCGGATCGAGCGCGGTGACCGGACCGATGGGCTTGAGCGGGAGCGCCAACGGCTGCATTCCGGGATCGATGCGAATCGACGGGATCAGCAGTCGAATTCCGATCAGCTGGAACAGCTGCGCCGCGAGCGCGAGGATCTCGAGCGGCGGCTCCAGGAGCTCAAGGCGAGCAGCACCCGGCGCTGAGCTTCGGGGACCAGCCGCCAAGGACACTCTGATTACAGTCGTGCATCTCGCGAAGCCCGACCGACAGGACTCCCGATAATCAGAGGTTACCTGATGGTCTGGATCGGTGACGCGGTCAGGGCGACCAGGTCCGCCAGCGAACGTGTGTCCGAATCGAGTTCCGCCACACAGGCGGTCAGCGAGCGGGCCCGGTCCAGGCCGAGCAGCGGCTCGGCGTAGTCCGTGAATTTCTCCTCGATCGCCGTGTGGTCCATGGGATCGCCGGGCGTGCCGCGCGGTTCGGTGGGGTCCGATGCGTATTCCGTGCCATCGGTGAGGCGAATGGATACGGCAGCGAGTCGCTGCTTCGGGAAACGCCTGCTGAAGGCATCGCTTGAGCGGACCTCGACCTGCCGGGTGAGCGCCGCGACGGCGGGGTCATCAAGCCCGGGCGGCGTGATCTCGGCCGGGCCCAGCCGGCCATGGACCAGCGCGGCGGCGACCGGAAACGCGAGCGCGTACTGTGCCGTCTGGGTGTTGTCCGGGATGCCGGCATAGAGACGCCTCGCTTCATCGAACGTATCGATCCGCACCGAGACGATGCGCGCGGGATCCACGCCATGGCGTTCGCGCAGCTGCAATGCCGCGGTGATGGCCGGTTGCGCCCAGAAGCAGACCGGATGCGGTTTGACGTATTGATCCAGCACCAGCCACTCATTCCCCAGCGACGACCACGCATCGCCGATGCCCGGCAGGGCAGCCGGTGAGGCGGCGAAGCCGCGCGCGGCCAGATCTGCTCCCGTGACGCCGGCCAGCGCGCCCCAGCCGGAACTGTCGTGCAGCATGGAGGGCGAGTCGATCTCGCGCATCATGGGTGCGCGCGGGGCATGGTACTCGGCGATGCCGAGTGCGGCCGCAAGGCGTTCGGCGTCGAAACCCCGCAGGCGGGCGGCGAGTGCGGCCACGCCGAGGGCATTCCAGGCACCTGAACTGTGATAGTCGCCCGCCGAGCCGTGCAGTGCGACGGCGGCACGGCAGGCGATCTCGTAACCAACAACCAGATCAGTCAGTGCCTTATGACCATTTTTTGACGTTCCGTATAACGCTCCGACCGCCAGCAGCGCCGGGACCAGAGCCACTCCGGCATGCCCTTTGGCGGGTTGATAGCCATCATGGCCATCAAGGTTGTCGATCCTTGTCGCGAAGGCGTAGGCGGCCCCGGCCGGGCTGACCCTGCGTCCATCGAACGGCAGATGGGCCGCAGTGTCGCCGGCCGCGAACTGGGAGCAGGCGAGATCGTAGGCGATGCCGGCGGCGGGCGTCCGCCCGGCGGCGATCCCGACGCCGAGTGTATCGAGCAGCAGATCGAGCGCGCGCCGACGGACCTCGGGCGGGATATCCTCACAGCGGAGACCGGTCGCCCAGGCGGCGACATCGGCGGTCCGGCCGGATCGGGCGGGTGAGGCTGCGCCGTTCATGGGCCCAAGCCTACCAGCCCGCATGGTCCGCCAGACATTACCCCCGTAGCCAGCCGTGGAAGCGCTGCAGCCAGCGCAGGGCGCCCTGGGGGGCATGGGCACGTTTCCATTCACCGGCAGCGAACTTGTTCGCCTCCATGAGCGTGGGATAGGCGTGGATGGTGCCGAGGATCTTGTTCAGGCCGATTCCATGGCGGATCGCAAGCGTGAATTCGGCGATCAGGTCGCCGGCGTGTTCGCCGACCACGGCCGCGCCGAGTATGCGGTCCTTGCCGGGGACGGTCAGGACCTTGACCACGCCATGGTCGTCGCCGTCGGTGACCGCGCGGTCGAGTTCGCCGAGGTCGTAGCGCGTGACCTCGTATTCGACCCCCTCGCGGTCCGCCGATTCCTCGGAATAGCCCACGCGGGCCACCTCGGGGTCGGTGAAGGTCGACCAGGGCAGGGCCGAGTAGTCCACCCGGAAGCGCTTGAAGATGCCGAACAGCGAATTGACGGTCGCGTGCCAGGCCTGGTGGGCGGCGGCGTGGGTGAACTGATACGGGCCCACGCAGTCGCCGCAGGCGTAGATGGTCGGTACGGCGGTCTGCAGGTATTCGTCGGTATCGATCCGGCCGCGTTCGTCGAGTTTGACGCCGACCTCCTCGAGACCGAAGCCCTTGACGTTGGCGGCGCGGCCGACGGCGACCAGCAGCGTGTCGAAGGCCACGCGCACTTCCTCGCCCTCGTGGTCGCAGATGAGGATCTTTTCGCCATCCTCGACGCGGAATTCGGTCGCCTTGTGGTCCGTCAGGACGTTGATGCCCTCGCTGCGGAACCGGTCTTCGACATAGCGCCCGATGTCGTGGTCCTCTACCGCCATGATGCGCGGCAGCATCTCGACCTGGGTGACCTCGGCGCCGAGCCGATGGAAGGCCTGCGACAGCTCGCAGCCGATCGGTCCACCGCCCAGCACGACCATCCGCCCGGGTGATTCCTCCAGCGACCAGATGTTGTCCGAGGTGTAATAGCCGACCTCCTCGATGCCCGGCACCGGCGGGACGAACGGCCGCGCGCCGGTCGCGACGACGATATGGCGCGTGGTGAGCTGCTCGCCGTTGACCTCGACGGTCCAGGGACCGGTGATGCGGGCCTCGCCCTGGATGACGTCGACACCGAGGCCGGTGAATCGCTCGACCGAATCGTGCGGCGCGATCTTCGCGATGATCTTGTGGACCCGCGCCATGACGTCGCCTAACGCGAAATCGGCGTTGGCGTCGCGGATGCCGTATTCCTCATGGCGGCGCACCTGCGACAGGAACTTGCCGGAACGGATCAGGGCTTTGGAGGGCACACAGCCGGTGTTCAGGCAATCGCCGCCCATCTCGTGTTTCTCGATCAGGGTGACCTTAGCCTTGACCGCAGCGGCGATGTAGGCGGACACGAGCCCGGCGGAACCCGCGCCGATGACGACCAGGTTGCGGTCGAACTTCTGCGGTTTGGTCCAGCCGCGCAGCGCGCGCCGGGCCTTGATCATGCGTACGATCGCCTTGGCGATCAGCGGGAACACGCCCAGCAGGACAAATGCGCCGATCAGCTCCGGCGAGAGGATGCCGCCGAGCGAGTCGATCTGCGCGAGCTGGGTGCCGGCGTTCACGTAGACGACGGTGCCGGCGAGCATGCCGACCTGGCTGACGAAAAAGAACACCAGCGTGCGGATCGGCGTCAGCGCCATGACCAGATTGATCACGAAGAAGGGGAATGCCGGCACGAGCCGCAGCATGAACAGGTACAGCGCGCCGTCGCGTTTGATACCGGCATTGATCGATTTCATGCTCTCGCCGAAACGCCGCTGGACCGTGTCGCGGAGCAGGAAACGCGCGGCCAGGAAGGCGAGGGTGGCGCCGATCGTCGAGGCGAACGAGACGATGATCGTGCCCCACAGGAGCCCGAAGATGGCCCCGCCGGCAAGCGTCATGACGGCCGCGCCCGGCAGCGACAATGCGGTCACCGTGATGTAGACCGCTGCATAGATCGCGACCGTGGTGAAGGGATTGGCCTGGAAGTAATCGTCGATCGCCGCCTGGCGCGACTTGAAATAATCGAGGCTCAGGTACTGGCCGAGATCGAACGCGAAGAAGGCCGCGATCGCGGCGACGATCGCGATGACGATCAGGATTTTGCTGGTGCGCATCGTGGGCTTCCTTTTTCTTGCTTTCTTTCGAGTATATCGATTGCGGCCATGACCCGCCCTGGGGCCTGCCCGAGAAACCATGTGCCTGCTGCGCCGGGCGCTCGCTACGGCACAGATTTCACGGACAGGCCCCTTGCCGGTCCGTTATCATGCATCCCGCACCGCGCGATGTGGTGCTGTGACCGTGAACCCGCCGAGACGTTCCCCGGAGATATCGATCGATGGCCGCAGCGAGGCATCTGGAACTGGTCGTGCCCGGCCTGCTCGGGCCCGTGACCGACACCGATGCCGTCGCCCGCCTGGGCCTGGAATTGCCGGCGCTTGCCTGGCTGCTGGCGCGGGCCGATCCGGGCCGCACAACGGTGGCGCAATCGCTCGCACCGGTATTCGACGCCTTCGGTATATCCGGACCCGACTGGCCCGCCGCCGCTCCCTCGCGACTCGGTGAAGCCGATGGTGACACCGTTCGGCTGGGCGAGCGCTGGTGGGTGCGGGCGGATCCCGTGCATCTGCGCGTGGATACCACGCACGCGCGCCTGTTCGGTGCCTGGTCGCTCGATCTGCAGGCGGACGAGAGCGCGGCGCTGATCGAACGCCTGAATGCGCTCTACGCGGATGACGGGCTGGTGTTCGAGGCGCCCGCGCCGGATCGCTGGTATATCGGCTGCCCCCGGGCCTCCGATCTGCGCGCGGTCACCCCGGATCGTGTGGCCGGCCGCAACGTCGACGCCTTCATGCCGGAAGGGAGCGACGCCCGCGCGTGGCGTGCGTGGCTGAACGAGGTGCAGATGCTGCTGCATGATGCGCCGGTCAATACGGAACGCGAGCGGCGCGGCGCGTTGCCGGTCAACAGCGTCTGGCTGTGGGGCGGCGGGCAATGCCCGGCCGTGTCCGGCGGCCCGGAGCAGGTCTTCGCGGACGAGCCGGTCGCGGTCGGCCTGGCGCGGCTGGCCGGCGTCGCCGCCGAGTCCGTGGACGCGGCGCCATGGACCGGGCAATGGCCTGCCGGGCACGCACTGGCGGTCGATGCGCGCGCCGTGGATCCGCTCGTTCACGGGGAGATCGAGACCTGGCTCGAGTGCCTCGCCGCCCTCGAGCGTGACCGGATCGAACCGGTGCTCCGCGGCCTGCGCCAGGGGCAGCTGGACAGCGTGACCATTGCCCCCGGCGACGGCCGCCGATTGGTGGCTACACGGCGTGGCCTGCGCCGTTTCTGGCGGCGCAACCGCCCGTGGACCGATTGGCTGGGGACGGATACATGAGCGAACACGCGCCCGCGATCCGTCGCCGCACGCACACCGCGGAACCGCTGGATGGCCTGCATCCGGTGGTTGCCCGCGTCTACGCGGCGCGGGGAGTCCAATCGCATCAGGAACTGGATCCCTCACTGGGTAATCTGCCGGCGCCCTCGCTGGCTGATATCGAGGCGGCTGCCGAGCGCCTCGAGCGCGCGCTGCGCGCCGGTGAAAGAATCCTGGTGATCGGCGATTTCGACGCCGACGGTGCGACCAGCGTCGCGCTGGCACTTCGGGCGTTGGCGGCGTTCGGCCATGAGGCGGTTGATTATCTCGTCCCCAACCGCTTCGAGTACGGCTACGGGTTGACGCCGGAACTGGTCGAACCCGCGTCGCAATACGCGCCCGGAGTGATCCTGACGGTGGACAACGGGATCAGCAGTCATGCCGGTGTGGCGGCCGCCGCCGAGCGCGGGATCGACACGGTCGTGACGGACCACCATCTGCCCGGCGATTCACTGCCCCCCGCGGTGGCGGTCGTGAACCCGAACCGGGAAGACTGCGATTTTCCGGTCAAGTCACTGGCCGGGGTCGGCGTCGTGTTCTATCTCATGGTGGCCCTGCGCGCCCGGCTTGAACGATCCGGATGGTTCACCGAACGCGGTATCCAGTCCCCGTCGATGGCGGATTTCCTTGACCTGGTGGCCCTGGGAACGGTCGCCGATGTGGTGCCGCTCGATCGCTGCAACCGCATCCTGGTCGAGCAGGGCCTGCGGCGGATCCGCGCGGGCCACTGCTGCGCCGGCATCAGCGCCCTGATCGATGCGGCGAAGCGCAGCCCGACGGCATTGCAGGCGGGCGATCTGGGGTTTGCGCTGGGGCCGCGCCTGAATGCGGCGGGGCGACTCTCCGATATGGCCGTCGGTATCCAGACCCTGCTGGCGGATGACGTGGAGGAGGCTCGGACTCGTGCACGCCAACTCGACGGCCTCAATCGCGAGCGACGCGATATCGAGGCCGAAATGCGCACCCAGGCGGATGCGGAACTGGAACGCCTGCGCACCATGCTCGAGGCGGGCGAGTCCCTGCCGGCCGGCCTGGTGCTCTACGACGAGCGCTGGCACCAGGGCGTGAGCGGGATCCTGGCCGGGCGCGTGCGCGAGGCTATCCACCGCCCCACCGTGATCTTCGCCGACGCGGGAGATGGCATGCTCAAGGGCTCGGCGCGCTCAGTCGCCGGGCTGCATATCCGCGACGTACTGGCCGCGATCGACGCCGCCCAGCCGCAGCTGATCGAACGCTTCGGCGGGCATGCGATGGCGGCCGGTCTCGGGCTCGCGGCGGAGCATCTGGACGCCTTTCGCGAGGCCTTCGGGCGCGAAGTCGAGCGCGCCCTCGGCGGCGCCGCGCCGCTGCGCGAGATCCACACTGATGGCGACCTCGCCAGTGATGAAATGGACCTCGCGACTGCGGAAGCGCTGGCGGCCGCCGGCCCCTGGGGGGCCGGTTTCCCCGAGCCGAACTTCGACGGCGACTTCCGCGTAATGGATGGGCGCGTGGTCGGCGAACGCCATCTCAAGCTGCGGCTGCAGCCGCTGGCGGGTGGCCCAACCTTCGATGCCATCCATTTCAATGCCGATCCGGCGCTGCTCGCGGATCCCGGGGAGACGGCGCGCGTCGTCTATCGCCTCGAGGTCAACGAGTTCCGCGGACGGCGCAATGTCCAGCTGAATGTCGAGTATTTCGGGCGCCTGGATCGCGATGCCGCGGCGGATCGCTGAGTGCCCGTGCCCGCTGCGTATCGCGTCGTGTACACTGGCGCGCTTTGCAACCGCCACCCCGGAGTCCGGTCATGGCCGAAGTCAACGCCCTGCGTGAACAGCTAAAGGATCTGCAAGGTCGCCTCGACGACCTGAGGGGGTATCTTTGACTACCCTGGCAAAGCGGAACGACTCGACGAACTCGAACGCGAACTCGCGCAGCCGGAAGTCTGGAACGAGCCGGATCGTGCCCAGGAGCTGAACCGCGAGCGGACCCGGCTCGCGGAGACGGTCGGCGCTCTGGATCGATTCGCCCATGCGCTGAGCGACGGCGCCGAACTGCTCGACATGGCGGTCGAGGAGGAAGACGACGGCACTGTCACGACCATCGAGCGGGATCTCGCGGCCACCGAGAAGGGGATCGCGAAGCTCGAATTCCAGCGCATGTTCAACGGCGAACTCGACGCCAACAGTGCTTTCCTCGACATCCAGGCCGGCTCCGGCGGCACCGAGGCCCAGGACTGGGCCGAGATGCTGCTGCGTATGTACCTGCGCTGGGCCGAGCATCACGGGTTCGAGACCGAACTGGTCGAGGCCTCGGAGGGCGATGTGGCCGGCCTGAAAAGCGCGACCGTCCACGTGCGCGGCGAATACGCCTTTGGTTGGCTGCGCACGGAGACGGGCGTGCACCGGCTCGTGCGCAAGTCGCCGTTCGACTCGGGTAATCGCCGCCATACGTCGTTCGCCGCGGTTTTCGTGTCACCGGAGATCGACGAATCCTTCGAGGTGGAGGTCGATCCCTCGGACCTGCGCGTCGACGTCTACCGCGCGAGCGGCGCCGGCGGCCAGCACGTCAACACGACCGAGTCGGCGGTGCGTATCACGCACAACCCGACCGGCATCGTCGTGCAGTGCCAGAACAGCCGCTCCCAGCACGCCAACCGCGCGACCGCGATGAACCAGCTGCGGGCGAAGCTCTACGAGCGCGAGATGCAGGAGCGCCGGGCGGAGGCCCAGTCCGCGGAGGAGTCGAAGTCGGATATCGGCTGGGGCAGCCAGATCCGCTCCTATGTCCTCGACTCGGGCCGCATCAAGGACCTGCGCACCGGCGTCGAAGTCGGCAACACCCAGGCCGTCCTCGACGGCAGCCTCGACCGCTTCATCGAGGCCAGCCTGAAGGCGGGTGTGTAGGCCTGAACGCAGTAAAAAAGCGAACCACGAATGAACACGAATGGACACGAATAGGTCTCGGGGTTATCGGAGGCTTCTGGAGCTTCGCTGCTCGGGTTGTGAGAAATGCATAATCAAAAAATGGACTAAAAATGAACGAAAATGGCTCGGTTCGGGATTCGGTGTCTTTGACGGCGCCTGAACCGAAGCGGCACCAGCAGCGCTTGCTCTTATCGTGATGTAAATCGTAAGAGCAATTTTTTGTCCATTTTTAGTCCATTTTTTGGTTATGAATTAACTCCTTGATGCCTGAACTCGCCAACAGCGAAGCTCCACAACGCCTTGTGCTCCCCAGAATCATTCGTGTTCATTCGTGTTCATTCGTGGTTCCAAACAGCCGGCCCCAGAAATAACTGAAAGCGAAAAAGTCGATGACTGAACAAGACGAGAACAGCCTGATCGCGCAGCGTCGGCAGAAGCTGGAGGCGGTGCGCGGGGAGGGTGATGCCTTTCCGAATGATTTCCGGCGCGATTCGTTCGCGGCCGATCTGCATGCCGAGTTCGCCGAGGCCGATAACGACGCGCTGGAGGCGGATGGCCGCGCCTTCGCGGTGGCCGGGCGGATGATGGCGAAGCGGGTCATGGGCAAGGCGAGTTTCGCCCAGCTTCAGGACCAGTCGGGCCGGATCCAGCTGTTCCTCCAGCGCGACGCCATCGGCGTCGACGCGTATCAGGCGTTCAAGGGCTTCGATGTCGGCGATATCGTGGGCGCGCGTGGCCAGCTGTTCCGCACGAAGACCGGTGAGTTGTCGGTTCGTGTCGACGAGATCCGTCTGCTGACCAAGTCGCTGCGGCCGCTGCCGGAGAAATGGCACGGGCTGACGGACCAGGAACAGCGCTATCGCCAGCGCTATGTCGATCTGATCATGAACCCCTCGGTGCGCGAGACCTTCGCGTTCCGCTCCGCGATGATCTCCGCCATGCGCGCGGACCTGACCGAGGCCGGGTTTCTCGAGGTCGAGACGCCGATGATGCAGCCGATCCCGGGCGGCGCCGCGGCGCGGCCGTTCGTCACGCATCACAATGCGCTCGATATCGATCTCTACCTGCGCATCGCCCCGGAGCTCTACCTCAAGCGGCTGGTCGTCGGGGGCATGGAAAAGGTCTTCGAAATCAACCGCAACTTCCGCAACGAGGGGCTGTCCACGCGGCACAACCCCGAGTTCACCATGCTGGAGTTCTACGAGGCCTACGCCGACTACCGGGACGCGATGGACCGGATCGAGTCGATGCTGCGACGCATCGCGACCCGGGTACTCGGCCAGGAGCAGTTCACTAGTGGCGGTGAGGAATACGACTTCTCGAAGGCGTTCGCGCGCATGACGATGCGCGAGGCCGTACTGCACTTCAATCCGGATCTGTCGACCGCGATCCTTGATGACCGTGAGCGGGCCGCGCAGGCCGCCGAGGATCGGGGAATCAAGGTGGAGCCGGGCTGGGGGACGGGCCGGATCCAGGCGGAGATCTTCGAGGAGACGGCGGAGCACCGGCTGCACGACCCGACTTTCGTCACGAGCTATCCGACCGAGGTCTCACCGCTCGCCCGCCGCAGCGATCATGACCCGAGCGTGACCGACCGCTTCGAACTGATCGTCGGCGGCCGCGAACTCGCCAACGGTTTCTCCGAGCTCAACGACCCGGAGGACCAGGCCGAACGCTTCCGCGAGCAGGTCAACGCGAAGGACTCGGGCGATGCCGAGGCCATGCACTACGATGCCGACTACATCCGCGCCCTCGAATACGGCATGCCGCCAACGGCCGGCGCGGGGCTCGGCATCGACCGCATCGCCATGCTCTTCACCGACTCGCCCTCGATCCGCGACGTCATCCTCTTCCCCCAGATGCGCCCGGAGCGGGAGTAATCACTCGCCTTGGTAGTGATCGTGAAGAACCACGAATGAACACGAATGGACACGAATAGGTCTCTGGGCTATCGGAGACTTCTGGAGCTTCGCTGTTCGGGTTGTGAGAAATGCATAACCAAAAAATGGACTAAAAATGGACGAAAAATCGGTCTTACGGTTCACATCACAATAAGAACAAGGACTGCGGGGGCCGCTTCGGTTCAGACGTCGTCAAAGGCCCCGAATCACGAACCAGGCCATTTTTCGTTCATTTTTAGTCCATATTTTGGTTATGCCTTTCCCTTGAACCCCGAACAGCGAAGCTCCAGAAGCCGCCGGTAGCCCCAACCCCATCCGTGTCCATTCGTGTTCATTCGTGGTTCCAAAAAAAAGCCCCGCGTAAGCGGGGCTTTATGATCACTGCTTAAAGTGATTTATTACTTGGCTTCGTCGAAACGCCGGGCGACTTCGTCCCAGTTGACGACGTTCCAGAACGCGTCGACGTAGTCCGGGCGGCGGTTCTGGTAGTTCAGGTAGTACGCGTGCTCCCAGACGTCGATGCCGAGGACCGGCGTGCCCGGCTCGGGCGCGATGTCCTGCATCAGGGGCGTGTCCTGGTTGGGCGTGTCGGTGATCTTGAGGCCGCCGCTGCGGTCCACGATCAGCCAGGCCCAGCCGGAACCGAAACGGCCCAGCGCGGCGTTCTTGAAGGCCTCTTTGAAGGAGGCCACGTCACCCCAGACCTGCTTGATGGCATCGGCCAGGGCGCCGCTCGGCTCGCCGCCGCCGTTGGGGCTCATCAGCTGCCAGAACATCGCATGGTTGGCGTGGCCGCCGCCGTTGTTGCGCACGGCGGTCTGGATGGATCCCGGCAGCGCGCCGATCTCGGAGATCAGGGCCTCGACCGGCTTGTCGGCCAGTTCCTGGTGCTGCTCGAGGGCGCCGTTGAGCTTGGTGACGTAGGTGTTGTGGTGCTTGCCGTGGTGGATCTCCATCGTCTTCGCATCGATATGGGGCTCGAGCGCGTCGAAGTCATACGGCAGCGGGGGGAGTTCGTGCGCCATGGGTGCTTCTCCTTCTTCCGTTCGGTGGGTGGTGGCTGTGTAGCCGGACGCCCGGGCGGTCGATCGGACCGCCGCCGCGTCCGGCAAGGAGTGGGTGAACACTGAGGGCGAACCACGATGGATTCAATCCCCGGTCGGGAGATCGTCGCCGGAATCGCTGCGCGCCTGCCCGCGCGCGACCTCGACAAAGGCCCCGGCGGCGTTCGCCGGGGTCCGGCCGACCCGCGATACAAGCCCGAGCCGGCGCTGGAGCTGCACCCCCTCCAGCGTCAGGACCGTGAGTTCGCCGTGATTCATCGTGCGGGGCAGAGCGGACCAGCCGAGGCCGACCGAGACCATCATCTTGATGGTCTCCAGATAATTGGTTTCCAGGGCAATGCGCAGATGCGCGCCGGATGGGCGCAGCGCGGCGGCGACGATGCGCCGGGTGAAGGTGGTCACCGCCGGCAGGATGGCCGGCCATTGCGCCAGGTCGGCCACTTCGATCCGCGTCTGCCCGGCAAGGGGGTGGTCCGGGGCCGCCACGAAGTCCAGCGCGTCCGGCCAGAGGGTCTCGATCGCCAGCGTCTCCGGCGGGTTCTCGGGCAGGGTGACGACTGCCAGTTCGAGTTCGCCCCGGTCGACCGCCTGACAGGCCTGCTCGGAATCCATGAAATGCAGATCAAGCTCGACGTCGGGATAGCGGCTGGTGTAGCGGCGCAGTATGGGGGGCAGCCGGTGCAGCCCGACGTGGTGGCTGGTACCGATCCGCAGCCGTCCGCCCACGGTTCCGGAGAGGTCGGCGACGACCTGGCGGCTGGTTTCGAGTTCTCCGAGTACGCGCCTCGCATGCGGTAGCAGGGCGCGCCCGGCCTCGGTGAGTTCGACGCTGCGGGCCATGCGGTCGAACAGACGCGCGCGCAGATCGTCCTCGAGCGCCGCGATCCGCTTGCTGATCGCCGGTTGCGTCAGAAACAGGGTGTCCGCCGCGCGTGAGAACGAGCCGGCTTCGGCAACGGCGACGAAGGCCTGGAGTGCGGTCAATTCCATGGGTGAGATCATACCAAAGTGGAATGGATACCATGAAAAGAATGAATTGGAGTAATGGGTTGAGGCGACGTATCCTGCACACCAAGTAGTCAGCAGGCGTATGCAGCCGGGGAAAGCGATGACCGCCAGGACGTTGTACGACAAGATCTGGGATCAGCATGTGGTGCGCCAGCAGGGTGAGGGCGCGGTGCTGCTGTATATTGACCGCCACATGGTGCACGAGGTGACCTCGCCGCAGGCGTTCGAGGGGCTCCGGCTGGCCGGACGCCAGCCGTGGCGCACGTCCTCCGTGCTGGCGACGGCGGACCACAACGTGCCGACGACGGCGCACAGCGGCCCGATCGAGGACCCGCTTTCGCGCACGCAGGTGGACACGCTGTCGCGGAACTCGAAGGAATACGGCATTCAGCTGTTCGGCATGGGCGATGCCCGCCAGGGCATCGTCCATGTGATTGGCCCGGAGCAGGGCGCGACCCTGCCGGGCATGACCATCGTCTGCGGCGACTCGCATACGGCGACGCACGGGGCCTTCGGCTCGCTGGCCTTCGGCATCGGCACGTCCGAGGTCGAGCACGTGCTCGCGACCCAGTGCCTGGTGCAGTACAAGGCGAAGAACATGCGGGTCCGGGTGGAGGGCGACCTCGGCCCGGGCGTGACCGCCAAGGATGTGATGCTGGCGATCATCGGCCATATCGGGACGGCGGGCGGTACCGGCCACACCATCGAGTTCGCCGGCTCGACCATCCGGCAGCTGTCGATGGAAGGCCGCATGACCATCTGCAACATGGCGATCGAGGCCGGCGCCCGCGCGGGTCTGATGGGGGTAGACGATCACACGATCGAATACATCGCCGGACGCCCGTTCGCGCCGAGCGGCGAACTCTGGGAACAGGCGGTCGCCGACTGGCGCGGTCTGGTCAGCGACGAGGATGCGGTATTCGATCGTGAAGTCGTGCTGGACGCCGCCGAGATCGAGCCGCAGGTCACCTGGGGCACTTCACCCGAGATGGTCGCCCCGATCGGTGCGCGCATCCCGGATCCGGCCGACGAACCGGATGCGGTCAAGGCGCAGGCCATGCAGCGGGCACTCGAATACCAGGGCCTGGAGCCCGGAATCCCGATGACCGATATCCGCCCGGACAAGATCTTCATCGGCTCCTGCACCAACGCCCGCATCGAGGACCTGCGGGCCGCGGCGCGCGTGGTCCAGGGGCAGCGGATCGCCGATTCGATCAAGCTGGCGATGGTCGTGCCCGGATCGGGCCTGGTGAAGCGCCAGGCCGAGAGCGAGGGCCTCGATGAGATCTTCAGGGCCGCGGGCTTCGAATGGCGCGAGCCCGGCTGCTCGATGTGTCTGGGCATGAACACCGACCGCCTGTCCCCGGGCGAGCGCTGCGCCTCGACCTCGAACCGCAATTTCGAAGGCCGCCAGGGGCAGGGCGGCCGCACGCATCTGATGAGCCCGGCCATGGCCGCAGGGGCGGCGGTCACCGGCCATCTGGTCGATGTCCGCACGATGGCGGACCGGAGGCACTGAAATGGAACCGTTTACCCGTTTTGAAGGACTGGTGGCGCCACTGGACCGCTCGAATGTCGACACCGACGCGATCATTCCCAAGCAGTTCCTGAAATCCGTGCAGCGCACGGGCTTCGGGCCGAATCTGTTCGATGACTGGCGCTACCTCGACTCCGGAGAGCCGGGGATGGATGCCTCCGAACGCCGGGAAAATACTGATTTCGTGCTCAATCAGCCGCGCTATCGTGGTGCCGGGATCCTGCTGGCGCGCGAGAACTTCGCCTGCGGCTCATCGCGCGAGCACGCGGTCTGGGCACTGACGGATTACGGATTCCGCGCGGTGATCGCGCCGAGCTTCGCCGATATCTTCTACAACAACAGCTTCAAGAACGGCTTGCTGCCGGTGCAGCTCGACGCCGATACGGTGGATCGGCTGTTCCACGAAACGGAGGCGAACGAAGGCTATCGCCTGATGGTGGACCTGCAGACGCAGGAGGTGATCACGCCTGATGGGACCACCTTCGGCTTCGAAATCGATCCCTTCCGGCGCGAGTGCCTGCTCGAGGGCATGGATGACATCGCACTGACGCTGCAGTATTCCGACGATATCCGGGCGTACGAGGAGCGACGCAAAGCGGAGGCGCCCTGGTTGTTCGCTGGATAACGATCGCGGCGGTGCCGTTACTGGATGCCCGTCCGGGTTTCTCGCAGAGAACGCGAAGGTTCGCGGAGGCGCGGAGAAAAACAAGAATTCGGAGAAAGGCGCGGTTGGCGACATTTATTGAGATTTTGCGAGGCGCGTCCTTCATCCAGGGCGTTATTCCCTGTCATTCTCTGCGCTCTTCGCGATCCTTGGCGCTCTCCGCGAGAAAACCGGACGTGCATGAACACCCGCAAACGGGGCGGGGTCAAGGATACAGGGTGTCGAAGCCGGCGCCCCCGATCAGAGGAAAACAATGACGCACAAGATCGCGGTATTGCCGGGTGACGGGGTCGGCACGGAGATCGTGGCCGAGGCCGAGAAACTGCTGGGGGCGCTGGCGGACCGTTTCGGGCTGGACGTCGAGATCGAGCGGGGCGAGATCGGCGGCGCCGCCGTGGATGCGACGGGGTCGCCGTTGCCGGAGGCCACGCTCGCGCTGTCGCGGGGCGCCGATGCCGTCCTGCTGGGTGCCGTCGGCGGGCCGAAGTGGGACAATGAAGCCCGCGAACGCCGCCCCGAAACCGGGCTTCTCGGTATACGTCGGGAGTTGGCGCTGTTCGCCAACCTGCGGCCGGCCATCCTGTATCCCGAACTCGCGGGGGCGTCGAGCCTGCGACCCGAACTGGTGGCCGGACTCGATATCATGATCGTGCGCGAACTGACCGGCGGCATCTACTTCGGCGAGCCGCGCGGCATCGAGACACTGGATTCCGGCGAGCGGCGGGGGTACAACACGCTTGAGTACCGCGAGAGCGAGGTGGAGCGTATCGCCCGCCGGGCGTTCGAGATCGCGGCCCGCCGGCAGGGGCGCGTATGTTCCGTCGACAAGGCCAATGTCCTCGAGGTTTCGCAACTCTGGCGTGAGACGGTCGAGCGGGTGCATTCGGAGTATTCCGGGATCGAGCTGTCACATATGTATGTCGACAATGCCGCGATGCAGCTGGTCAGGGACCCGCGGCAGTTCGATGTGGTTGTCACCGGCAACATGTTTGGCGATATCCTTTCGGATTGTGCCGCGATGCTGACCGGATCGATCGGCATGCTGCCGTCGGCCTCGCTGGATGAAAACGGCAAGGGCCTGTACGAGCCGGTGCACGGCAGCGCGCCGGATATCGCGGGGCAGGGCATAGTGAATCCGCTGGCGACACTGCTGTCCGTGGCGATGATGCTGCGCTACACGCTCGACGAGGCCGGGATGGCCGACCGCGTGGAACAGGCAGTGGCCAGCGTGATTGCCGCCGGTACCCGGACCGCCGATATCGCCGGCGGCGGGGCCGCGGTCTCGACCGCGGCGATGGGCGATGCCGTCGTGGCCGCACTCGATGCGTGACGGCCGCGGGCGCCCGGGCAACGTGGAGACCGGGCGGCAGGACCTAATTCATGTCGGGGATCAGCCCCGACCGACAAGGTATTGAGGACACGGTTTCATGGCGAAGACGTACAATGTAGCGGTCGTGGGTGCCACCGGTGCCGTCGGCGAAGTAATGCTGTCGATCCTGGCGGAACGCGATTTCCCGATCGGTGAAATCGTCGCCCTGGCGAGCAGCCGCTCCGCGGGCAAGGAAGTCGACTTCGGCCGCCGTAAGCTGACCGTCCAGGATCTGGACGAGTTCGATTTCTCGAACACGGATATCGCGCTTTTCTCCGCCGGCGGTTCGATCTCGGCCGAGCATGCCCCGCGCGCGGCGGCGGCCGGCTGCGTGGTGGTCGACAACACCTCGCATTTCCGCCGCGAGCCCGACATTCCGCTGATCGTGCCGGAAGTGAACCCGCAGGATGTGGCGAACTACCGCGATCGCGGGATCATCGCCAACCCGAACTGTTCGACCATCCAGATGGTGGTCGCGCTCAAGCCGCTGGACGATGCGGCGACGATCGAGCGGATCAACGTCGCCACGTACCAGGCCGTGTCGGGGACCGGCAAGGAGGCGATCGACGAACTGGCGCAGCAGACCGCGAGCCTGCTCAATGGTCGGCCGCCGGAAACGTCCGTCTACCCGAAACAGATCGCGTTCAATTGCCTGCCGCACATCGATACGTTCCAGGATAACGGCTACACGCGTGAGGAAATGAAGATGGTGTGGGAAACCCACCGTATCCTCGGGCGTGAGGACATCGGCGTGAATCCGACGACCGTTCGTGTTCCGGTGTTCTACGGCCACTCCGAGGCGGTGCACATCGAAACGCGTGAACCGCTTGGCGCCGCGGCCGCACGCGAGTTGCTGTCGGTCGCGCCCGGGGTTAAGGTTCTCGACGAGCAGGTGGACGGTGGTTACCCGACCGCGGTCACGGAGGGGGCCGGTAACGATCCCGTATTCGTCGGCCGTATCCGCGACGATATCTCGCATGACCGAGGGCTCGATCTCTGGGTGGTGTCGGATAATGTGCGCAAGGGAGCGGCTCTCAACAGCGTCCAGATTGCGGAACTTTTGATAAAAGAGTATATATAGCGGCCAGTTAAGATCACTTTGTTGAAGTGACTTCTTTAAAGTATATTCCAGAAAAACTTCCCAAGTATCCAGATACTCGGGCAAATTCAGCGGGCGCGGTCGACGGGGACCGCATCCCGCATCCAGCACATCAAGGGGCGACCACCGTGCGACGACTGGCCCTGGTACCGACCCTCATTGCCGCCTTGCTCCTGCCTGGCGGCGCCCATGCCCTGGGTCTCGGCGAGATCGAAATCCAATCCGCGCTCAATCAGCGGCTCGACGCCGAGATTCCGCTTCGGGGTGTGCCGAGTGGGCAGAGTGAGGGGATCGAGGTATCCCTCGCGTCCGAAGAGGCCTTCAGCAACGTCGGTCTCGACCGCCCCTACTCGCTGACCCGCCTGCAGTTCACCGTCAAACAGCGTGACGGTGGCGACCACTATGTCCACATCACCAGCCGCGAATCGATTGTCGAGCCCTTCCTGAGTTTCCTCGTCGAGGTCGATTGGGCGGGTGGGAATCTCCTGCGTGAGTACACCGTTCTGCTCGATCCCCCGGTCTTCACCAGTGAAGACGAGTCGGATCGTGCGGGTGGCGGAACCACCGACACGGCCCGGACGGCCGAGACCAGCGATGATGCCGGCGTTACCGGCGAGATCGAACGCGATGCCGAGTCCTCGGGCGCACAGGGCGATGCCCAGGAAGGCGAGGCGCGGAGCGCGTCCGGCTCGGGTCAGAGCAGCGCCGGCGGTGGCGAAGACAAGCCGGTATTCCTCGAAGTCGAGGAGCGTGAAGAGCGCGCCCGTGCGCAGGCGGACGCCGAGCGTGCCGCTGGAGCCGGCGCCTCGCCGAGTCGCTCGAGCGGCGCGCGAGAGCAGTATGGCCCGGTGGGCGACGGCGAGACGCTCTGGAGTATCGCGAGCCGTCTGAAGTCGGGCGATATGACCGTCCAGCAGATGATGATCGCGCTGCTGCGCTACAACCCGGATGCCTTCCGCGGCGAGAACGTCAACCGGCTCAAGAAGGGCTATGTCCTGCGCGTGCCGAATGCCGACCGTGTGCTCGAGGTTTCGGCGCAGCGGGCACTGGCACGGGTACGTGAACAGAACGGCGTGTGGCGGGAACTGCAGGAAGGCACACGTTCGCGGACGGCTGTGGCCGCATCCGACCAGGGTTCGGGTGACGCGGGTGCCGCCGCGCAGACTTCGACCGGCGCGGATGACGGCGAACTCTCCATCGTCGGGGCCGACGATGGCGGCGCGAGCAGCGACGAAGCCGCGTCCGCGACCGGCAGCAGTTCGCAGGATGAGAGCGAGAAACTCCAGCTGGCGCGTGAAGAACTGGAATCGACACGGCTCGAAAAGGAAGAACTCGAATCCAGGGTAGACCAGCTCGAGCAGACCGTTTCCAAAATGGAAAAACTGCTCGAGGTGCGTGATGAGCGCCTGAGCGCGCTGCAGGAAGAACTGCGCAAACTCGAGGGTCGCCAGGACGCGGACGAAGGTTCAGAGACAGCCGCCGAGGACGAAAGCGGGGCAGACGTCGCCAGTGCCGATGACACGGACGCGGGTGCGAGCGACGATGATCAGGCCAGCGCCGATGGGGAGTCGGTGGCCGCGAGCGGGGACGACGACGAAACGGTAGCCGCCGCGGACGTCGATAGCGGCGAAGACGCGGGAGCCGGCACGACCACGACCGACGGCGGGTCCGGCGACGGTGACACCACCGGGGCGGGCGACGGCGAGACCGCCTCCGATCAGATGGCATCTGCCGACACCGCCGAGACCGCCGAGACCGCCGAGACCGCCGACGCTGCCGAGGCCGGTGAGGCCGGTGAGGCCGGTGAGGCCGGTGAGGCGGACGCCGCCGAAACGACGGCGAGCGCAGGGGACGAAGCCGACGAGAACTACATCCCCGAAGACAAGCGGGTCACCGACGCGGATCGCGGCTTGCAAACCACGCGCACGCAGGAACCGGAGGAGACCTGGCTCGATCAGGTGAATGCCGTGATCGCCGCGGTGACGGGCATCTTTGCGGGCGGCGGCGGGCTTCTCGGTGGTCCGATGGGTCTGGGTCTGGCCGCCGCGGTCGTATTGCTCGGCGGTGGATTGATCCTCATGCGTCGGCGGCGCGAGCCAGCGGAATCGGATGATCTGGAGGGCTTCGATCCGGACGACACGAACAGCGGCCTTGCGCCATTCGACCCGGATTCCTCGGGACGCTTCGACGGCGCGGCTGCAGAGGGCGATATCGACGCCGAGGACACGGGCACAAGCTCGCCGAGTGCCGAAGAAGCACAGTCGGCGCTGATGGAGGAGGAGTTCGACGTCGCTTCTCTGGATGAGGAAGAGCCGTCGGATCGCGCCGCGAGCACCCCGCTCGATGAGCCGTCGAGTGGGGCTGACGACGAGGAAGCGGAGAAGGACGACACGGTCGCGGAGGCCGACGTGTACCTCGCTTATGGACTGCATCAGCAGTCCGAGGACCTGCTGCGGCTGGCCCTGCGGGAGCACCCCGGGAACGCGATGTACCACGAGAAGCTGCTCGAGACGCTGTATGCGAGTGGCAAGACCGAGGAATTCATCGAAGAGGCCGGGACGTTCCGCGGGATGGTCGATGGTCCGGACAGCCGCCTCTGGCAGCGTGTTCTGACCATGGGCCGCGAGTTGGCACCGCAACACGAGCTGTTCGCCGAGGGTGATACGGAGTTTACGGCGGCGGATGTGCAGCCGACGCGGCCGGCGGGTACCGATCTCGAGCTGGATGACAGCGACGGGGAGATCGACTTCGGGTTCGATGATGAGCCGGAATCGGCTGCCGCGAGTGGCTCCGGCTCGGCGGACGAGGAGGACGACGACGAGTTCAGCAGCACGATGATGCTGGATTCCGCAGACTTTGAGGCGGTTGAAGGTGACGGCGGGCTGGTTGGGCCCGGTGACGATCAGACCAGGGCGTCTGATAGCGGTACCGCCGGGGCCACCGCTGCCGCTGAGGGCGACGCGGACGAGGATCTCGAGTTCGACCTCGGGGACCTTGATGGCCTGACCGCGGACGAGAGTGCGCCGGCACCGGCGTCCGCGGAGCCGACTACGGCCGCTGGCGATTCGGACGAGATCGATTTCGACCTGGAGGACGCCCCGGCGACGGAGTCCGGCGATCGTGAGGGGTCGGAAGGCGCTGCCGATGAGCGTGAGGGGTCGGAAGGCGCTGCCGATGAGGGTGCACTCGATTTCGACCTCGATTTCGAGGAGCCGGAGAGCCCGAAGGAAGGGTTGGCGGAAATCGACGAAGGCGATTCCGGGGAAGTCGAGGCACCGGCGAGTGCTGACAGCGGCGACGGCGGCCTGGATTTTGATTTCGATCTCGAGGAAACGTCTGCGGATTCGAACACGTCGGCGACGGCCGAGGACCGTTCGACGCCGGCGGAACCGGCCGGCAGCGCCGACGATGAACCGCTCGAAATCGGTGATCTCGAGATCGGCGATCTCGATTCGCTGGATACGGAGTCCGAAACGGACGCGGGGGCTGGTGACGTCGAGTCGCCGCACGAGCCACAGACCGCCGCGGGCGGCGATGACGGTGAGGCGGACGCGGGCGAATTCGATCTGTCGGATCTTCAGACCGACAGCGAAGAACCGACCGCGGGAGACACGCCCGCCGGACCCGGGGCCGGTGGCGCCGGGGCCGGGGATGATGCGACCGGGGACGATGACGCGTTTGACCTGAGTGATCTCGATAGCGTGGGTGGCGCGGACGACGACGGCGCGTTCAACCTCGACGATCTCGGCGCGGCGGAACCGGATTCGACGGAAACGGATGCGGCCGAGGCCGCGCCGGCCCAGGGGCCCGAGGTCGATGAGTCCGCCGATGCCGCAGGCGGAGCGGCCACCGCCGATAGCGGGGTCGAGGCCGAGGACGAGGAGTTCGACACCATGCTCGATCTCGCACGGGCCTATATCGATATGGGCGACCCCGAGAGCGCCACGAATGCGCTGGAGGAGGTCGCGGCCTCGGGCAATGAGCAACAGCGCAGCGAGGCCCAGAGCCTCCTCGAAAGCATCCGCTGAGGTGTGGAATCACGCCACCTGAGCGGGTTCCCGTCGAACGCGGACCGTGGTCGTGGCCACGGTTTCCGGCGGGCGGGCCCCATCGCCCATAACGCGCGCTGATGCGTATTGCCTGTGTCGTCGAGTATGACGGCTCCGGCTTCCGTGGCTGGCAGTCACAGCGGCGGGGGCGGACCGTGCAGGGGGCGCTGGAGGGGGCCCTTTCCAGCGTTGCCGACGAGCCCGTCACGGTCGTCTGCGCCGGGCGCACGGACGCCGGTGTGCACGCGACGGGTCAGGTCGTTCATTTCGATACCGCCGCCGATCGGCCCGATCGGGCATGGCTGATGGGCACCAACAGCAACCTGCCGGGTGATGTCGCGGTACGCTTCGTGCTGCCGGTCGCCCGGCAGTTCCACGCTCGCCATGCCGCGATCGGTCGCCACTATCGCTATCTGATCTCCGCGGGTCCGGACCGACCGGCGCTCTGGCGTGACCGCGCCGGGTGGAATCATGCCGCACTCGACGCCGCGGCTATGCAGCGCGGCGCGGACTATCTACTGGGCGAGCGTGATTTCAGCGCATTCCGTTCCGCGGACTGTCAGTCGCGTACACCGATGCGGCGCATCGACGACATCACCGTCACCGCAGCGCCGGGCTGGGTGCGGATCGACGTGACCGGCAATGCATTCCTGCACAACATGGTGCGGATCATCGTCGGCACGCTCCTCGCGGTTGGACGCGGTGAGCGGGCCCCCGAATGGGTCGGCGAGGTCCTGGCCGAAGGTGATCGACGCCGCGCCGGGGTGACCGCCAAAGCCGAAGGGTTGTATTTCCTCGGACCGCAATACCCGGAAGGCTTCGGACTGCCTGTGCCAAGGGTCACGGAGGCCTTTCCGCCGGTCGGCTGACGGCTTCGCCGTGTTAAACTGAGACTCTGCGATTACGCCGTAAATCCGCACCCGGGTCGCGAACGAAATCATGGCGCACACGCGCATCAAGATCTGTGGGATAACGCGACCCGACGATGCCGCGGCCGCGGCCGAGGCCGGGGCGGATGCGATCGGGCTGGTGTTTTATCCGCCCAGCCCGCGTGCGGTCGATATCGACACGGCCCGCGCCGTGGTCGCGGCGCTGCCGCCGTTCGTAACGGCAACCGGGCTGTTTCTGGACGCCGATCGCGAGCGTATAGAGTCTGTTCTGGCGTCGGTTCCGCTTGGGCTTCTGCAGTTCCATGGTCATGAGGATGCGGTGTTCTGCCGCCTTTTTGCTCGGCCGTACATCAAGGCGGTCGGCATGGCGGATGGGGCCGATCCGGCGGATCTGGCGCGTGCGTGGCCGGATGCCGCCGGGCTGCTGGCCGACAGCCATCGCCCCGGTGAGGCGGGCGGGACCGGCAAGACGTTCGCCTGGGATCGGTTGGCTGGCAACCGCGACTATCGCCTGATCCTGGCCGGCGGTCTCGATCCCGACAATGTATGCAGCGCCGTGCGCGCCGTCCGCCCCGATGCGGTCGACGCCAGCAGCGGTGTTGAACAATCCCCCGGCCGCAAGGACGCGGCCCGAATCCAGCGTTTCATCGAGGAGGTTCGCCGTGGCGACCGCAACGAAACCTGAGTACGGGCTCCTGCCCGACGAGCGCGGGCACTTTGGCCCTTATGGCGGCACATTCGTCGCCGAAACCCTGATGGCACCGCTTGCCGAACTGCGCGCGGCCTATGACCATCTGCGTTCGGACCCCGAGTTCCAGCGGGAACTGGACTGGACGCTGAAGCATTTCGTGGGCCGGCCGAGCCCGCTGTATTACGCCGAACGCTGGTCGCAGCAACTGGGTGGGGCGAAGGTCTACCTCAAGCGCGAGGACCTGGATCACACCGGCGCGCACAAAATCAACAACACGGTCGGGCAGGCGCTGGTCGCCAAGTACATGGGCAAAAAGCGCGTGATCGCCGAGACCGGCGCGGGGCAGCACGGCGTCGCCTCCGCCACGGTCGCCGCGCGCCTTGGCATGGAGTGCGTGGTGTACATGGGCGCCGAGGACGTCGAGCGGCAGAAGACCAACGTCTTCCGGATGAAGCTGCTGGGGGCCGAGGTCGTGCCGGTGACCTCCGGGTCAAAGACCCTCAAGGATGCGCTGAACGAAGCGATGCGTGACTGGGTCGCCAATGTCGACAGTACGTATTACATCATCGGTACGGTGGCCGGCCCGCACCCGTATCCCTCGATGGTTCGTGACTTCCACCGCGTGATCGGCAACGAAACGCGCGAGCAGATGCAGGAACAGGAGGGCAAACTGCCTGATGCCCTCGTGGCCTGCGTTGGCGGTGGATCGAACGCCATCGGCCTGTTCCACCCGTTTCTCTGCGACAGCGACGTGCGCATGTACGGTGTCGAGGCCGGAGGCGAAGGGCTTGCAACCGGCCATCACGGGGCGCCCCTCGCGGGCGGCCGTCCGGGCGTGCTGCACGGCAACCGGACGTACCTGATGAGCGACGAGAGCGGACAGATCACGGCCACGCACTCGATCTCGGCGGGGCTGGATTATCCGGGGGTCGGGCCCGAGCACGCGTGGCTGAAGGATATGGGCCGGGTCGATTACGTCACGATCGATGACGATGAGGCGCTGTCCGCGTTCCATGAACTGACCCGGATCGAGGGCATTATGCCGGCACTCGAAACGGCGCATGCCGTGGCGTATACGAAGAAACTCGCACCCACCATGCGTTCCGACCAGACGATCGTGATCAACCTCTCCGGCCGGGGTGACAAGGACATGGCGACGGTGGCCAAATTCAGCGGGGAGACAATGGAATGAGCCGCATCGAGGCGCGCTTCAATGAACTTCGCGGTAGTGGCCGCAAGGCGCTGATTCCGTATATCACCGCGGGTGACCCGGATCCGGGGCAGACCGTCGGCCTGCTGCACGCGCTGGTCGAGGCGGGCGCCGATGTGCTCGAACTCGGAGTGCCGTTCTCGGATCCGCAGGCCGACGGCCCGGTGATCCAGGATGCCTGTCAGCGCGCGCTTGAGCACCACGTCCGGCTGCGTGACGTCCTCGACATGGTCGCGGAGTTCCGGACCATCGACGGCACGACCCCGGTCGTGCTGATGGGGTATCGGAACCCGATCGAGGCCATGGGCGTGGAAGCGTTCGCCACCCGGGCCGCCGAGGTCGGGGTCGATGGTGTGCTCGTGGTCGACGAACCGCCCGAGGAGGGTGGCGATCTCATTGAAGCGCTGCGGGAACGCGACCTCGATCCGATTTTCCTGGTCGCACCCACGACCGCGGACGATCGCATGGAGCGTATCTGCACGACCGCGCGCGGATTCGTCTACTACGTATCCCTCAAGGGCGTGACCGGCGCGGCGGCGATGCCTGTCGAAGAGGTGGAGGCGAAGGTGGCCGCGATCCGCGGGCATACCGGCCTGCCGGTCGGCGTGGGATTCGGCATCCGCGATGCGGAATCGGCGGCGAAGCTGGGTGCGTTTGCCGACGCCGTCGTGGTCGGTTCGGCGATCGTGTCGCGAATCGCGGACAACCGGCACGACCCGGAGGCCATGCGCGCGTCGGTCGGTGAGCTGGTCGGTTCCATGCGTGCGGCACTGGACCGGGTTGCATGATCGGGTGGTGTAGTACGATGGCGGCATCGAGACGGTCGACGAATTCCTGCAGGGAGATTGAGCGATGAGCTGGTTTGGACGTCTGATGCCGTCGCGCATCCGCACCGAGACGCGCAACAAGGGCAACGTGCCCGAAGGGTTGTGGGTCAAGTGCGGCGAGTGCGCGGCCGTACTGTATCGCGCCGAGCTCGAGCGGAATCTCGATGTCTGTCCCAAGTGCGCGCATCACCGGCGTATTGATGCCCGCACTCGACTCGACCAGTTCCTCGACAAGGACCCGAGGCGGGAAATCGGCGCGGGCGTGGAGCCGGTCGATATCCTGCGCTTCCGGGACAGCAAGAAGTACAAGGACCGGCTGTCCCAGGCGCAGCGGTCGACCGGCGAAAAGGACGCACTCGTCGTCATGGAAGGCTGCGTGGACGAGCTCCCGGTGGTCGCCTGCGCCTTCGAATTCGGCTTCATGGGCGGTTCGATGGGCTCGGTGGTCGGCGAGAAGTTCGTGCGGGCCGTCGACACGGCGATCGAGAACGAAGCGCCGCTGATCTGTTTTTCCGCGAGCGGCGGCGCGCGCATGCAGGAGGCGCTGTTCTCGCTGTTCCAGATGTCGAAGACCAGCGCCGCGCTCGCGCGCCTGTCCCGCCACCAGTTGCCCTATGTCTCGGTGCTGACCGATCCGACCATGGGCGGCGTGTCGGCCAGTCTCGCTATGCTGGGTGATCTGCATGTGGCCGAACCCGGTGCGCTGATCGGCTTCGCCGGACCCCGCGTGATCGAGCAGACCGTGCGGGAGAAACTGCCCGAGGGCTTCCAGCGCGCGGAGTTCCTGGTCGATCACGGCGCGGTGGATCTGATCGTCGACCGTCGCGAGATGCGCAGCCGTCTCGGCGGCGTGCTCGCGATGCTGACCGGTCGCCCGCCGAAACCCGCGGATCCCGCGCTCGAGATGCTCGAAGAGCCCGCCTGACCGCCGATCGCATGCGCTTTGATTGCCTGGCGGGCTGGCTCGAGTGGATCGAGGGCCTGCATCCCGTAGCGATCGATCCGGGGCTCGATCGTACGGCCCGTGTCACCCGTGCCATGGGCCTGGACCGCCCCGGGGTACCGGTGATCACGGTGGCCGGCACCAATGGCAAAGGTTCGGTTTGCGCCCTGCTCGAGTCGATCCTCGCCGCGGATGGGTATCGCGTCGGTTTGTACACCTCCCCACACCTTGTCCGCTTCAATGAACGTATCCGGGTCGGTGGTGTCGAGGCCGGGGACGACGTCCTCTGCGAGGCCTTCGACGCCGTCGATCGCGCCCGCGCCGAAACCAGCCTGACGTACTTCGAGTTCGCCACCCTCGCTGCGCTCGCGCACTTCCGTGCGCAGGCCGCCGATATCCTCGTGCTCGAGGTCGGGCTGGGTGGACGTCTCGATGCGACCAATATCATCGACGCCGATGTATCGGTGGTCGCCTCGATTGCCCGGGACCACATGGAATGGCTCGGTTCGGATATCGACGGCATTGCCCGCGAGAAGGCCGGGATCGCGCGCCCGGGGCGCCCGCTCGTGTGTGGCATGCGCGAGCCGCCCGCCGGCCTCCATGCACGGGCCGGGGAGATCGGCGCCGAGCTGTGCTGCCGGGGCGCGGGATTCGATGCCTGGCCCGAGGGGGACCCGAGCTGCTGGACATGGCAGGGCTTCGGCCAGACCCGGCCGATGCTGCCGGCGCCCGCTTTGACCGGTGGCTATCAGCGTGACAACGCCGCGCTCGCCCTGGCGGCACTCGCCGCGATCGACCGGTTGCCGGCGACGACCGTGATCGCGGATGGCGTGCGCTCCGCGACGGTTCGGGGCCGATTCGAGTGCCACGACGTAAACGGTGTGGAAGTTGTCCTCGATGTCGCCCACAATCCCGCCGCCGCCAAGACGCTCGCGGCGGCGCTGGACGAGCGGCCTCGCCGGGGGCGGACACTGGCGGTACTTGGCATGTACCGCGACAAGGAGATCGGCGAGGTCATTGCCGCGCTGGGGCCGCGCGTGGATCGCTGGTACCCGGTGGGGCTGCCGCTGCCGCGTGGGTTGCCAGGTGACGAACTGGCCGGCTTGCTGCATGGTGAGAACGCACAGACCGCTACCACGGCCATCGACCCGATCGCGGGGTACCGCGCGGCGCTGGCCGAGGCCGAGCCCGACGACCGGATCGTCGTTCTCGGTTCGTTCGCCACTGTGGCGCCGGTGAGCGGGCTTTTCCTATAATCGTCGCCCCACCGCGAACGGTGGCGGTGGCACGCGCAGGGACATTTTTCTCTTGGATTCAGGCCTGAAACAGCGACTGGTCGGTGCCGTAGTCCTGGTGGCGCTGGCCGTGATCTTCCTCCCGATGCTGCTCGACGGTTCCGGCGCCCGCGAGCGCCTGAACGAGGACATCGCCATCCCGGAGCAGCCCGAAGCCCCGGAATCCCGATTGCAGCAGAACGGATCCGGGTCGCAGAGCGGTGCCGGCGATGATGTCGATGCCACGACGGCAACCCTCGCGACCGATGATTTCAGCGGCGCGGCGGACAGCGGCGCGGATGCCGGGGAGCAAGTGGATACCGAGCCCGAGCGCGAGACGGAGCCGCAGGCGGGCGCCGACGCGCCGGCCCCGGAGGAGGAGTCCGGCAGTGACCAGGGCTCGACCGCTGCCGATGCCGCGGATAACGCGGACGCCGACCCGGCGCCGTCTTCGGGTTGGGTCGTCCAGGTCGGGAGTTTCCAGCGCGAGACCAACGCCATCGTGTTGCGCGATCGGCTCCGCGAGGACGGTTTCGATGCCAACGTCGAGCAGGTCACGGGCGATAATGGCACACTGTGGCGGGTCTGGCTCGGCCCGGTTGGCGAGCGCGAGGCCGGTGAAGCACTGGAGAGACGAATCGAGGACCATCGGGGCAGCGACGCGCTCCTGATGGAATATTCCGAGTAGCCGGGGCGTCCGCGCCTGTCGGCCAGCGGTGCTGGGCCCGTTTCATGACCATACTGGACTGGATCATCGTCGGAATCCTCGTGATCTCCGCCGGGATCAGCATCATCCGCGGTTTCGTCAAGGAAGCGATCTCGCTGGCGACGTGGGTGCTCGCCTTCTGGGTTGCGCTCGCCTTCGCCGCGAAGCTGGCGCTCCTGATGCCGGAATCGCTCGAGAGCCCGACGCTGCGCTGGGGCGCGGCGGCGGTGGCGTTGTTCATGGCGACCCTGCTGGTCGGGGGGCTGGCGAATTTCCTCATCTCCACGCTGGTCGAAAAGACCGGGCTGTCCGGTACCGACCGGGCGCTCGGGGTCGTTTTCGGCGCGCTCCGCGGTGTGGCCATCGTTGCGCTGCTGGTCCTCGTGGCGGGCGATACCGCACTGCGGGAAGAAAACTGGTGGGTGGAATCGCGTCTGCGGCCCTCTTTCGACGCCGTTGCAGGGTGGATGCGGGCCCATTATCCCGCGGACATGGCTGAATCCTTGCTTTCGCAACAGTGAGTCCATAGATTCCCGCTTTCCGCGTTGCCTGTCGCGGAGACTGACGGGAAAAGTTTTTCATTGCAGGTTGTGTGTCGTCCCACGGGGATTGGCCCGGTCGGCGACGCCAGGGGGTTGACGCAATGTGCGGGATCATCGGAATCGTCGGTCGCGGTCCGGTCAATCAGTCGCTCTACGACGGACTGACGCTGCAACAGCACCGGGGCCAGGATGCCGCCGGCATCATGACCTGCCACGAGGGCAAGCTGTTCATGCGCAAGAGCGTCGGGCTCGTTCGCGACGTCTTCCATACGCGGCACATGATGCGCCTGCAGGGCGATATGGGAATCGGCCACTGCCGCTATCCCACGGCCGGCACCCAGTCCTCGGCCGAGGCCCAGCCGTTCTACGTGAATTCACCGTACGGCATCGCCATGGCCCATAACGGCAACCTCACGAACGCCGGTGAACTCAAACGCCAGCTGTTCGAAGCCGATCTGCGCCACATCAATACCTCCTCGGACACGGAAGTCCTGCTCAACGTCTTCGCCCATGAACTGCAGAACCGCGTGACCTCGACCCGGCTCGAGGCCGACGATGTCTTCGCCGCCGTCTCGCGCGTCCACGAACGGACCCGGGGCGGATATGCGGTGATCACGATGATCGCCGGCCGCGGTATCCTTGCGTTCCGCGACCCCTGGGGCATCCGCCCGGTGGTGCTCGGGCGCCGCGATACGATCATGGGGCCCGAGTACATGATCGCCTCGGAGAGCGTCGCGCTGGATGCAATGGGCTTCGAACTCGAACGGGACCTGCGTGCCGGGGAGGCGGTCTACATCGAGTCCGACGGTACCGTCCACAGCCGGGTCTGCGCCGAGAACACCGTCCAGGCCCCATGCCTGTTCGAATATGTCTACTTCGCGCGCCCCGATTCGATCATCGACGACGTGTCCGTCTACAAGTCGCGCCTGCGCATGGGCGAGCATCTGGCGGACAAGATCCAGCGCGAGTGGGCGGAACATGACATCGACGTCATCATCCCGATCCCCGACACCAGCCGCACGGCCGCGCTGGAGATGGCCAACCGGCTCAACGTGAAATACCGTGAGGGGTTCATCAAGAACCGCTATATCGGCCGCACCTTCATCATGCCCGGCCAGCAACAGCGCCGGAAATCGGTGCGGCAGAAACTGAACGCGATCGAGCTGGAGTTCCGGGGCAAGAACGTGCTGCTGGTCGACGACTCGATCGTGCGCGGCACCACCTCGCACGAGATTATCCAGATGGCACGCGATGCCGGCGCCAAGCGCGTCTACATGGCCTCGGCGGCCCCGCCCGTGCGGTACCCCAACGTCTACGGCATCGACATGCCGGCCGCCGACGAGCTGATCGGCCACGAGCGCACCGAGGAAGAGATCGGCACCGAGATCGGGGCGGACTGGATCATCTACCAGTCGATCGAGGACCTGATCGAGGCCGTGCGCGCCGGCAACACCTCGCTCACGCAATTCGAGGGCTGCTGCTTCACCGGCGAGTACCTCACCGGCGACGTCAATCCCCAGTACCTCCGCCAGCTCGAACTCCTCCGCGGCGAAGGCGCCCGCTCCGACGCCGCCGACGGCGAAGAACTCGAGGACGTAGGGATCGGCTAGGCAGGCCGCCGGGGCTGGCCATGGAAGAACCACGAATGAACACGAATGGACACGAATGGGTCCCGGGGCAGCCACACGCTTGAGGAGCTTCGCTGACGCCTTGTTGCCACCCGGTGCGGGAAAGGCGGAACCACGGATGAACACAGATAGACACGGATAAAGACAAAAATGATCGCCGTCCGGGCGACTCGACCATCGGAGCGATCACCCCGCCGTACCCGCTTCCACAGACCCGGTTTTATCTGTGTTCATATGTGTTTATCTGTGGTTCTTCAGTATCCGGTTGAAGCGCCCGAGGTCCAACAGCGAAGCTCCAGAAGCCGCTCGAAGCCCCAGGACCTATTCGTGTCCATTCGTGTTCATTCGTGGTTCTTATCCGGCCAGTTCATTCGCGGTTCTTTTCAGCCCCGATCCGAGGCCCGCACGCTCGGGAACGATGGGCGATGCGGGGTTCGATGGAGGCGCTCGGTGTGGGATAATCCGGCGGATGCCCCGGGCGTGGTCCGGGACCGGACGTTGATGGAGGTTTGCGCGTGGATCAGGATCGCAAAAAGGCGCTGAACGCAGCGCTCGGCCAGATCGAGAAGCAGTTCGGCAAGGGCGCCGTCATGCGCATGGGCGACGACTCCGCCGTGCGCAACGTATCCGTGGTCTCCACGGGCTCCCTGTCGCTGGATGTGGCGCTGGGAGTCGGCGGGCTGCCCCGCGGGCGGGTCGTGGAAATCTATGGCCCGGAATCTTCCGGTAAGACCACCATGATGCTCCAGGTCATCGCCGAGTGTCAGAAGGACGGCGGCACCTGTGCCTTCATCGACGCCGAGCACGCACTCGATCCGACCTACGCGGAGAAGCTCGGGGTCGACGTCGATGAGCTGCTGGTCTCGCAGCCCGACACGGGCGATCAGGCACTCGAGATCGCCGACATGCTCGTGCGTTCCGGCGCGATCGACATGGTCGTGGTCGACTCGGTCGCCGCGCTGACGCCGAAGGCGGAGATCGAGGGCGAGATGGGGGATTCCCATGTCGGCCTGCACGCCCGCCTGATGTCGCAGGCCCTGCGCAAGCTGACCGCCAATATCCAGCGCTCGGGCACGATGGTCTGCTTCATCAACCAGATCCGGATGAAGATCGGCGTCATGTTTGGCAGCCCGGAGACCACCACCGGCGGCAATGCGCTCAAGTTCTACAGCTCCGTGCGCCTCGATATCCGCCGGATCGGCTCGATCAAGAAGGGCGAAGAGGTGATCGGCAACGAGACCCGGGTGAAGGTCGTCAAGAACAAGATGGCGCCCCCGTTCCGCCAGGCCGAGTTCGAGATCCTCTATGGCGAGGGGGTATCCGTCGAGGGCGAACTGATCGACCTCGGGGTGAAGAACTCGATCGTCGACAAATCGGGTGCCTGGTACAGCTACAATGGTACGCGCATCGGGCAGGGCAAGGAGAATGTCCGCAACTATCTGAAAGAGCACCCGGACACAGCGCAGGAGATCGAGCAGAAACTGCGCGAACTGCTCCTGACCAAGCCGGCGAAGCCCGGTAAAGAAGCCGAGGAGACAGAAGCTGCCGGATCCGGAGAGGGATAACGAGCGCGATCCCGAGCTGCATGAGGCGGCCATTCGACTGCTTGCGCGGCGCGAGCACGCGGCCGGCGAGCTGGCGCTGAAACTCGAACAGCGCGGTTACGGGCGCGCCGCGATCGACGCCGAGATCGAGCGGCTCGCCGCCGAGGGGCTGCAGAGCGACGAGCGGTTCGCGAACCTGTTCGTCGAGCAGCGGGTGGCCCGCGGTGACGGGCCGCTCAAACTCCGCTCGGCGCTGGGGGAGCGAGGGGTCGATCGTCAGATCATCGACGCTGCGCTGCTGCCTTTCGAGGAGGAGTGGACCTCGCTCGCGCGTGAGGCGCTGGAGCGGCGCTTTGGCGTTTCCGCCCCGGCGACCCGAGCTGAACTGTCAAAACGGATGCGTTTCCTGCAGGGACGCGGCTTCCCCGCCGGTATCGTCCGGCGGGTTACCGATTACGACAACGCGGATGAGTGACGATTCCGCGACGGGGGCATGAACGTGGCAGATGCCGAGATCCGTGACGACGGGAACTGGATGGGCAGCGCCGAACTGCGGCGACGGTTCCATGAGTACTTTGAACAGCGTGGTCATCGCATCGTGCCGTCCGCATCGCTCGTGCCCGCGAACGACCCGACACTGCTGTTCACCAACGCCGGTATGGTGCAGTTCAAGGACGTATTCCTCGGCAAGGAGGAACGCGACTACAAGCGGGCGGTCACCAGCCAGCGCTGCGTGCGCGCCGGCGGCAAGCACAACGATCTCGAGAATGTCGGCTACACCGCGCGGCATCACACCTTCTTTGAAATGCTCGGCAACTTCAGTTTCGGCGACTATTTCAAGAAGGAAGCGATCGAATATGCCTGGGGGCTGCTGACCAAAGAGTTCGGATTGCCCCCCGAGCGTCTGTGGGTGACGGTCTACGTCGACGACGATGAAGCCGCCGATCTGTGGCTGAACCATATCGGGATTCCGGAAGAGCGCTTTGCCCGGATTTCGGGGAGTGACAACTTCTGGCAGATGGGCGATACCGGCCCCTGCGGCCCGTGCAGCGAGATCTTCTACGACCACGGCCCCGGCATTGAGGGCGGTCCCCCGGGCACGCCGGAAGAGGACGGGGATCGTTACGTCGAGATCTGGAACCTCGTCTTCATGCAGTACGACCGGGACGCGGACGGGACGATGAACCCGTTGCCCGCGCCCTGTGTCGATACCGGCATGGGTTTGGAGAGGATCGCCGCGGTCATGCAGGGCGTGCATGACAACTACGAGATCGATCTGTTCCGGCGTCTGCTGGATGCGGTCGCCGATCTGGCCCAGACGGGGGAGCGCGACAACGCCTCGCTGCGGGTGATCGCCGATCATATCCGGTCCTGCGCGTTCCTGATCGTCGATGGCGTTCTGCCGTCGAACGAGGGGCGCGGCTACGTGCTGCGCCGGATCATCCGCCGGGCCGCGCGCCACGGTTACCAGCTGGGGCTGCGCGAGCCGTTCTTTCATCGCCTTGTGGAACCGTTGATCCACGAGATGGGCGACGCGTTCCCCGAACTGGTCGAGAAGCGGGAACTGGTCGAGCGGATGCTGCTCAAGGAAGAGCGTCGTTTCCAGGAAACGCTCTCGCAGGGCATGAAACTGCTCGACGATGCCATGTCCGGCCTGACGCCGCGTGCAGATTATCGCGAGACCCCGCCGGACGAAGACGACGAAAACACGCCCCTGGATCCGGCCTCCACCATACCCGGGGACGTCGCGTTCGGTCTGTACGACACCTATGGTTTCCCCTGGGATCTGACCGCCGATATCGCACGCGAGCACGGTTTGCGGGTCGACCGCGACGGCTTCAACCGCTGCATGGAAGAACAGCAGCGTCGCTCCCGCGCGGCGAGTCGTTTTGGCGCGGATCTGTCGTCGGATGTCCAGGTCAACATGGACAGCACGTTCAGTGGTTACGAGCGCGACGCGGACGAAGGGCGGGTCATCGCACTCTACCGCGACAACGAGGCAGTCGAGGCGCTGGAGGCCGGCGAGGCCGGCATGGTGTTCCTGGACAACACGCCTTTCTATGCCGAGGCGGGTGGGCAGGTCGGTGATCGCGGCCGGCTTACTGCAGGCGATACGGTGTTCGAAGTGGAGGACACCCGCAGGAAAGGGCAGGCCAGTGCCCACATCGGCCGTGTACTTGCCGGTCGAGTCGCCATTGGTACGCCCGTGCAGGCCGGCATCGACGCCGACCGGCGCAATGATACGCGGCGCAATCACTCGGCGACCCATCTGCTGCACGCAGCGCTGCGCCACGTGCTTGGTACGCATGTTCAGCAGAAGGGCTCGCTGGTCCATCCCGATTATCTGCGCTTCGATTTCTCGCACTTCGAGCCGGTTACGCGTGCCCAGCTCGCCGAGATCGAGCGTTTCGTCAACGCCGAGATTCGCCGCAACAGCCCGGCCGAGGTGCGCGAGATGCGCATGGAAGATGCGGTCGCCGAGGGCGCGATGGCGCTTTTCGGGGAAAAATACGGCGACCAGGTGCGGGTCCTGCGGATCGGGCCGGAGTCCCTGGAACTGTGTGGCGGCACCCACGTCGATCGGACCGGGGACATCGGGCTGTGCCGGATTCTCTCCGAGACCGGCGTGGCCGCCGGCGTACGCCGGATCGAGGCGGTCACCGGGGCGAAGGCGATCGAATCGCTGCAGTCCCAGGACGAGCGCCTGCGCCGCATCGCGGAGACCGTCAATGCCGGCCTCGATGAAGTCGAGCAGCGGGTCGAGCAGGTCGCGGACCGCAGCCGCCGGCTGGAAAAGGAACTGGAACAGGCCAAGGCGCGGCTGGCCAGTCAGGCGGGCGGCGATCTTGCGGCCCAGGCGGTCGAGATCGATGGCCTGCACGTGCTGGCGGCCCGACTCGATGACGCCGATTCCAAAACCCTTCGAGACACCGTGGATGGGCTGAAGGGGCGGCTGGGCGCCGCAGCCGTCGTACTCGGCACGGTGGCGAACGGCAAGGTCCAGCTGGTCGCCGGTGTCACCAACGGCGAGACCGGCCGCATCCGCGCCGGTGATCTCGTGAACCACGTCGCCGGCTTCGTCGGTGGCAAGGGCGGCGGCCGTCCGGATATGGCACAGGCCGGGGGGAATGACCCCGCCGGACTGGACGACGGTCTGGCCGATGTCGCCCGCTGGGTCCGGGAACAACTGGGCTGACCGTCGCCGTTGCCTCGAAAACCATCTATCCTCGATAGCCCAGAAACCGCTGAAACGGGAGTTCGCGCCGCGGTATGAGCCTGTATGTAAAGAAATTTGGCGGTACGTCCGTCGGCACCATCGAACGGATCGAGCATGTAGCCGACCTGGTGAAGGCGTCGCGTGACCAGGGGGATGATGTGGTCGTGGTCGTCTCCGCCATGAGCGGTGAGACGAATCGCCTGATCGATCTCGCGAAACAGGTGATGCCGAAGCCGACGCCGCGTGAACTCGATGTGCTGATGTCGACCGGGGAACAGGTCACGATTGCCCTGCTCGCGATGGCCCTGGAGAAACGCGGCTGTCCGGCCCGCTCGTATACGGGCGGGCAGGTGGCGGTGCAGACCGACGAGACGCACAACAAGGCGCGGATCAAGAACGTGGGCCGCGAACGCATCGATTCCGACCTCGCGGCCGGGCGCGTGGTGGTCGTGGCCGGATTCCAGGGCGTCGATGCCGCCGGCAATATCACCACGCTCGGGCGTGGCGGTTCGGATACCTCGGCGGTCGCCCTGGCGGCCGCCCTCAAGGCCGACGAGTGCCAGATCTTCACGGATGTCGACGGCATCTATACGACCGACCCGCGGATCGAACCCCGGGCTCGCCGTCTCGATCGGATCACGTTCGAGGAGATGCTCGAGCTCGCGAGTCTCGGCGCGAAGGTGCTGCAGATCCGCTCGGTCGAATTCGCCGGCAAGTACAATGTGCCGCTGCGCGTCCTCTCCAGCTTCCAGGAGAACGCCGGCACCCTGATTACCTATGAGGAGCCCGAAATGGAAGACGCCGTCATTTCCGGCATCGCCTTCAACCGTGACGAGGCGCAGATTCGCGTCGCGGGCGCGCCGGACCAGCCGGGTATCGCCCGCCGGATCATCGGCGCGGTCTCCGATGCCAATATCGAAGTGGACATGATCCTGCAGAACGTGGCCTCGGATGGCGGCACCGCCAACTTCACGTTCACGGTGCACCGGAACGACTACCAGCAGGCACTGGAGCTGGTCCGGGGCATCACCGAGGAAATCGGGGCGGAACGGGTCGACGGGGACGAGAGTATCGTCAAGATCTCGCTCGTGGGCGTGGGGATGCGCTCCCATGCCGGTATCGCGACCCGGATGTTCGAGGCGCTGGGGAATGAAGGGATCAATATCCACATGATCTCGACGTCGGAGATCAAGATCTCGGTCGTGGTTGACGAGAAGTACCTGGAGCTTGGGGTGCGGGCGCTGCATGCCGCTTTCGGGCTGGACGCTCCGCCGAAGGCCGTGGGAGAATTGAATTAGCCACTGGTGGGCTACCTGGCGCCAGAGAACAACAATCAGTCCCCCGTGAAGAGGGGGCGGCGCGGGCAACGGAATGGGGGCCGATTGGGAGGTCGGGTCCCTGCCGATTCGAGGTGAAGACTGACAGGAGTATGAAATCATGCTGATCCTTACGCGCCGCGTAGGCGAGACCCTTATGGTCGGGGACGAAGTGTCCGTGACCGTGCTGGGGGTCAAGGGAAACCAGGTCCGACTGGGAGTGAATGCCCCGAAAGATGTGGCCGTACATCGCGAAGAGATTTACGAGCGCATCAAGAACGAGCAGGATCCCGTACCCGGAGAATGATCCCAGGGGCCACCCGGTTGCCCGAGGGCCCCTATAGTCTGTAAGCTCCCGATCCGCTCAGCGGATCGCGAGCGGATAGAACGGAGAGATGGCCGAGTGGTCGAAGGCGCTCCCCTGCTAAGGGAGTAAGGGGTTGATAGCCCCTTCGAGGGTTCGAATCCCTCTCTCTCCGCCATGCATAAAAAAAGCCCCGCAATCGCGGGGCTTTTTTTATGCATGGCGGAGAGAGAGGTGGGCCGAACCCTCCCGGTTCGACAAATCGGCAGGAAAGCCGATTTGGACGCCGACCAACGGGAGGCGCCCCGAAGGGGTGGCGGCCATGGAAGGCCGCCATCAATCCCTCGCCACACCGATCCCTCCGTGACCCACGGCCCAGAACTCCGCTGTCGCCTTTCCCCGTACTCCCCGGATTCCGTTCCACTCCATCCGGGCTACGTCGGCAGATACTGCCGGCCCCGACCCCTATATGGACCGCCTTTCCCGGTTTCTTCTCCCAATCGCAAAATCCGATCAATAACGCCATCACATTCGTTTGTCCGATCTACCTCACACGCCTAACCTGCGAACAGTCCCGCAAAGGGACGAGCCCGCACATCCGGGGCCGCGACGCGCCGGACACCCCACGAATCGGGAGGAATCAACCGTGATCGTCGACTGCGATTGCCACAACTACTGGAGTTCGGCGGAAGTACTGCTGCCGTACCTCGACGAGTACCACCGCGACTATTTCACGCGCGGCGAGCAGCCGGGCCCACGCGGTTCGTTCCCGAATGCGAACCGGCCGTGGCTGCATCCGGAAGGGTTCAAGCGGATGGACATCAATCCGGAAACCCAGGACGAGCAGTACCGGATCATGAAAGAGAAGCATCTCGATGCGTACAACATCGACTACGCCATCATGACCGGTGACGAGGCGATGGAAGCGTCCACGATCGCGAACCCGTTTTATGCCCATGCGCTCGTCAAGGCGTACAACGACTGGCTTATCGATGAGTGGCTGTCCCGTGACAGCCGGCTCAAGGGCTCGATCATGATCGCCCCGCAGGCCCCGGACCTCGCGGCGCAGGAAATCCGTCGGCTGGGCCACCGCAGCGACATGGTGCAGGTGCTCGCCTCGCACGGTACGGAGCGCCCCTACGGCAATCCGTTCTACCACCCGATCTTCGAGGCCTGTGCCGAGGTTGGCCTGCCGTTCGCGATCCATCTCGGCGGGCAGGGCGGCATCAACACCAACCCGATCGCGGCCGGCCCTACACGCTACTTCTGGGAGACGCACGCGTTGCTCGGCCAGTCGGCGCAGACGCATGTCGCCAGCATGATCGCCGAGGGCGTGTTCGAGAAGTGGCCGGAGCTGTACTTCATCGTGATCGAGTGTGGCGTGGCCTGGGCGGCGCCGATCCTGTGGCGGCTCGACGCCGACTACAAGGCACTGCGCAAGGAAACGCCGTGGCTGAAGATGCTCCCGAGCGAGTACTTCCGCCGCAACATCCGCTTCACGACCCAGCCGCTGGAACAGCCGGAGACCGGTGTCGAGCACCTGTGGAGCATCCTCGATGCGATGTACGGCCGCGAGACGCTGATGTTCGCGTCCGACTACCCGCACTGGGATTACGACGATGTGCAGAAGCTGCACATCCCGCCGGAGTGGCGGGGCGACGTTCTGGGCAACAACGCCATGCAGGTGTATCGGCGCCTTCAGAACGCCGGCGTCAACACGACGGCCGCCGTGGAAACCGCCTGAGACCGCGGGGAGATCGATGATGAATGGACAGGGTATTCACGCCTGCAAGGCGAGCGATGTCGCACCCGGGCAGCAGAAGATTGTCCGGATCAACAACATGCCGATCGGCATCTTCGAGATCGGCGACGGCGAGTACCACGCGATGCTGAACATCTGCCCGCACCGCGGCGGGCAGCTCTGTGAAGGACCGCAGTGCGGGACCGCCGTGAACGGCGGCGATTTCGGTATCGAGTACGGGCGTCGCAACGAACTGGTCCGCTGTGCGTGGCACGGCTGGGAGTTCGATATCCGTACGGGCGAGGCGTTGGCCGATCCGAAGATGAAGGCGAAGACTTTCGAGGTCTCCGTCCACGGGAACGACCTCTACGTCCACATGTGATCCGTTCCGGCGGATCTCGTCGATGACGGGGGGGGCGGTTTTGTTGCGGAGCGGAGGCGGTGCCGTGATTGAGTCCCACGGCACCATCAAGCGATCGCGAGCAAGCTCGCTCCTACACCGCCAGACGGGCCCTGGTGGCGTGCCGGAGGAGTTGTAGGAGCGAGCTTGCTCGCGATTCAATCGGCCCGGGTGCGCAACGATGATCGCCGTTTGGCGCATAGCCGCCGACGGTTTGCGGTTACGAAGATCCGGGAACCATGACGGAGGGTACCGTTGCGCCGGCACCCTCCGCGAGGTTCACTTCGA